>JBFWQN010000634.1:0-3039 GCA_050249405.1 Hyphomicrobiaceae bacterium
CTACAATCGCCGCCGACCGCATTCGAGCCTTGACGACCGGACACCCGACCAAGCTTACTTCCACAACACCACTACGTCGCCGATCCGCGCGGCGGCCTAACCCCGGCAGACAGTCCACTTATCGAAGAGGAAAATCTGTCCGAACGACCGGGACCACTTCAGACAGGCGCATGGTCGACCGCCGCATCAAGGCGGCAAAGCTCCCGGCCGTGAAGACGCTGGACAGCTTCGACTTCGAGGCACTGCCGTCGCTCAACAAGGCGCTCGTCATGGAGCTCGCCCGGTGCGAATACGTCGAGCGGCGGGACAATAACATCGCGCTTGGCAACTCTGGCACCGGCAAGAGCCATGTCGCGATCGGGCTCGGCCTTGCCGCTTGTCAGCGCGTGGCCTGTCGGTCGGCTTCACGGCGGCGCTGGTGCACGAGATGCTCGAAGTGTAGTGCGCTTACGGATCGATTGCAGGATGCGCGGGGCGTTTTTAAAAAGTCGCCGCGGCGACCGGGTCTGTCTCGGGGGGGACTCCCCACCGTTTAGCAAGCGGCTTTTTTGGTAGAGAACGCGGTGTCGTAAGGGGTGCGTGAGCGCAGCATCGAGCATGCGATGTTGAGCAGGCGGTCGGCGACAGCCCGGAGTGCGCGGTCATGGCTGTGACCACGCTCGCGGAGCGCTTTGTAACGTGTCTTGCAATTCGGGTCGCACTGGGAGGCGACGCGCGCCCAATGGTAGACGGCGTTGCCGAGGCGAGGGTGGCAGGCATGTCGGCGGACGACGACACGGCTCTTGCCCGATCGCTTCGTGACGGGAGCGACGACGCACAGAGCGCGCAAAGCAGCGTAATCTCGTCGGTGGAGTGCATCCCATGCCTCCGCGAGCAGCGTGGCGAGCGTGATCCTTCCGACACCTGGCAGGGAGTTGAGGATCACACGACGTCGCGCTGCTCGGCTTGCTGCCCCGGCGCGGGCTCCTCATCGGCGGCGGCCGCAGCCACAGCTTCCACTTCGGCGAGCATGCCGAGCAGCCGGTCGAGCTGGGCCCGCGCCTGCACGAGCTGGCTGTCGACCAGCCGGAGTCGATCGACGAGAGTGCGGACGTGCGCCACAGCGGCCTGCGCTGTGCCCGGCGCGACGTGCACCGGCTTGGCGCGCAGCGCGGCCAGGACGGTCGCCGCATCGGTCTTGCGGATACGATTATCCTTCAGAATGCGCGCGATCGTCGTCTCGCGCACGCGGGCGGCCTTCTCCGGCGTCGGCACTGCTTGCCACAGGTCGATGAGCCACGGCGCGGCGACATCGCTCTCGACGCCAAGCATCTGCGGAAAGTAGCGCCACAGCTGCACGCGCATACGGTTGGCGAGGCGCGTGCGCTCGGCCGTCAGGTCCTCAGTGATGCGCGACCACTCACGCAACTCGATCACGACAGGATCGGCGAGCGCGAGCTTGCGGAAGGCATGTCGATCCGTCCGCAGGGCGGATGCCATGGTCTCGGCGTCGCGGCTGTCGTCCTTGGCGCCCGACATGGTGAAGCGGTCGCGAAAGCGATCGAGTTGCTTGGGATTGATCGCATGGACGAGGAAGCCGCGCTCGAGCAGCGTCTCGACGACGGGGCCGTGGGGCACCTCGATGCCGACCGCGATCTCGCCCGGTGCGGCGCCGGTCGTCGCGATCAGCCAAGCACACATCTGCCCCAGCCCTTCGCCGCTGTGCGGGAAGATCTTGTAGCCGCGACGCTTGCCCTCGGCGTCGGTCAGCCAGACGTCATGCTTCTCCGATGCCCAATCGACACCGGCGTAGAAGTTCGGTTGCTCCATGTGGTTCTCCAGGCTGGACGGCGAGCCTGCACGACTGTGGTCGATCCCTGTACTGGCGCTCCGACAGGTGCCGTTGACACCCTTGTCGGCAAGGACGATGGTGCGCGGCTCGAGCCCTTCGAGCAGAGCTTGTGCCGCAGTGATGTCGTGATCGTTGCCCGGCGAGATCAGCAGCTTGACCGGCCGGCCTTGGGGTCGACACGCGCGTGGATTTTCGTCGTGAGCCCGCCTCGGCTTCGACCGACACAACGAGGTCCACTCTTTTCTTGACGCCGGAGGCATGCTGATGAACGCGCACGATCGAGCTGTCGATCATTTGCACCTCGCCGTCGTGGGCCTTCACGATGGCATCCATCAGCTTGTCCCAGATGCCCGCTTTCCGCCAGCGATTGAAGCGGTTGTAGACGGTCGTGTAGGGACCGTAGCGCTCTGGGAGATCCCGCCAGGGCGCGCCGGTGCGCAGGATGTAGAACATGCCATTGATGATCTGGCGATTATTCTGCGGTTTCGGTCCGCGCCGATCCATCGGCATCAGAGGCTCGATGACGCTCCACTCGAATTCCGTGAGACGTAACGTCCCATGATCCAAGCTCCGCTGTTTGGCAGCGTGAATCACTGTTCGAGTCTCGCGTCTAGAAAAAAACTGAGTACAAGCCCTAGAAGCGCGCTCAGGCGAGCTACGCTCGCTCATCCGGAACGACCGCATCGCCCGCTCGCCGCTGCGTTCGCGGCCCATCCACCATTGGTCGAGCCGGTCGTAACGGCGCGCCAGTTTCTCTTCCGGCGACAGCGCTTTCGATTTCGGGTTTCGCTTCTTCATCTGCGTCTCCTTCTATCCATGACGCGAGACTACTCGTCCGGTAATTGGCGTCGATCGGAAGCCCGATAGCCGGCGCGAGAGCCTCTCAGTGTGTTTCATGGGAAAGCCACTATCGTGGGTGGACCACATGATGCGCGCGGCAGTGAGGCCATCAACGCCCGGGAACGGTACGCCCCCAACGCTCGGTTCCCTCTGTAACAGGACAAGTTTGGGAACGCCGGGCTGCAATTGGAGAGCTTTGTCATAGGCGGTTACGTCGTCGCTATATTTTTCCATGGCGCGTCTCTAGTGTTCTGCGCCTGACGTATGATTCCCATGGCGCCGCAAATCAGTCAGAGTGCGGCCATGAGGCGAGACGATATCTGCATCTACGTGGGCCCGGCTGATCGGGCAAGGCTCACGTCCATCAT
>JBFWQN010000635.1:0-3025 GCA_050249405.1 Hyphomicrobiaceae bacterium
GTGCCGTGGCGCGGCTCAACGGACGCCGAGCTTCCTCTGCAGGCTGGAGGAGGAGGTCGTGTACTGGAACACCACCTTCTTGTCGGGATAGACGATGCGGTTGGCACCCTGCGCCGTGAGGGCCGCCTCGTGGAAGCCGGACAGGATGAGCTTCAGCTTGCCCGGATAGCTGTTGATGTCGCCGATTGCGAAGATGCCGGGCTCGCTGGTCTGGAACTGCTCCGTGTCGACTGGCACGAGGTTCTCGTGCAGGCTGAGCCCCCAGTCGGCCAGCGGGCCGAGCTTCATGGTGAGCCCGAAAAACGGCATCAGCCGGTCTGCGACGATCGTCTCCTCGCCGGCCTTGGTCCGCACCTTCACGGCTGAAAGCGCGCCGCCCGAGCCCTCGAGACCGGTCATCTGGCCGATGACGAGGCGCATGCCGCCCGATGCCACCAGCTGGCGCATTCTCTCGACGGAGTGCGGCGCCCCGCGGAACTCGTCGCGCCGGTGCATGAGGGTCAGCGAGCGGGCGATGGGCTGCAGATTGAGCGTCCAGTCGAGCGCGCTGTCGCCGCCGCCGACGATCAGGATGTCACGGCCCTCGAAGTCGGCCATGCGGCGGACGGAGTAGAAGACGCTCTTGCCCTCGTAGCCCTCGATGCCCTCCAGCGGCGGCCGCTTCGGCGTGAACGAGCCTCCGCCGGCCGCGATTACCACAACCTTGGTGACGAACACCTTGTCGCGGTCGGTCGCCAGACGGAATCGCCCGTCCGATTGCCGCTCGAGGGCATCCACCCGCTCGCCCAGGTGGAACGTCGGCTCGAACGGCTTGATCTGCGCCATCAGCGCGTCGACGAGGCCCTGCCCCGTCACCATCGGCAGCGCCGGGATGTCGTAGATCGGCTTCTCGGGGTAGAGCTCGGCGCACTGGCCGCCAGGCCGGTCGAGAATGTCGACGACATGGGCGCGAATATCGAGGAGGCCCAGCTCGAACACGGCGAAGAGGCCGCAAGGGCCGGCGCCGACGATCACGCAATCGGTCTCGATCGGCGCTGCCGCGCCCCTGTCCTCGGCCATGCCCCTGGTCCTCGCGCGAGCCGTCCCGGCGTGCCGGAACGGGGATTATCCGTTGCTGCCTAATGCCTCGCACGCCGCCGCGAGGCAAGCAACGGGCCCGCTTGCGCACACGCGGAAACGCTCCGCTAACCAGCTCTCTAGGGCGGCCATTAAGGCGAAGCCTGTATCGTGCCCCGCAAATCCACGGGAGACAACGATGCAGACCGCTGTGATCGTCGGAGTAGCCGTCGCGACGCTCGTGCTCGTCGCCTTAGTGGCGATCTACAACAGGCTGGTCGCGCTCCGCCGCCGCTGCGATCAGGCCACGGCCGATATCGACGTGCAGCTGAAGCTGCGGCACGACCTGGTGCCCGCGCTGGTCGAGACCGTGAAAGGCTATGCAGGGCACGAGAAGTCGGCGCTCGAAGCGGTGATCCGAGCCCGATCGGCGGCCGTGACGGCACCGGCAGGCCCGGCGCGGGAGGCAGCCGAAAGTGGGCTCGCCGCGGCGCTCGGCCGGCTGATGATGCTCTCCGAGGCCTATCCGGAGCTCAAGGCCGAGGCCCGCTTCGGCGAGTTGCAGGCACAGCTCTCGGACATCGAGCACACCATCGCCGCCGCCCGGCGATTCCTCAACGCCGCCGCGACCGAGTACAACACGACGCGCGAGCAGCTTCCCGCGAGCCTTGTCGCCGAGGCGCTCGGCTTCGCGGCGCGGGAGATCGCAGCCGTGCCCCGCGAGACGCGGCACGAGCTCGATGCCGCTCCCTCCGTCCGCTTCTGAGGGCTCGCCTCGCGATGCTCCCGCGCAACGGTCTTTATGGGCACATCCGCGCCAACACGTTTCGCTCGCTGATGCTGCTCGCCGGGTTCGCGCTCCTCGTCTGCGCCTACTGGTGGGCCGGCTGCCTCGCGTGGAGCTCGGTCGCCTACCTGGTGGACTTCACGTCGCGTCCGCTGACCGCCGTCGAGGCGTACGATGTGATCTCTGCGCGCGCGACCGAACGCGCGTGGGCGCTCTGGTACGTGCCACTCGTTGTGACAGGGGCGTGGTTCACGCTCGCTTGGATATTCCATGCCGCCATCATTCGTGCCGCGACCGGAGCGGAGGCGGTGTCCAGGCGGCACTCGCCACGCCTCCACGCCTCGGTCGAGCGGCTTGCCATCGCGGCCGGGCTGCCCATGCCGAGGGTGGAGATCGTCCGCTCGCGGGCACTCAATGCCTATGCGGCCGGGCTCGGACCTTCGGATGCCACGATCGCCGTGACCCAGGGCCTGCTCGATGCGCTCTCGCCGCGCGAGCTCGAGGCCGTTCTGGCCCACGAGATGGTCCACATCCGCAACAGGGACGTCCGGTTGATGGTCGTGGCTCACATCTTCGCAGGCGGCATCACGCTCCTCGGCAACTTCGTCCATCGGATCGTCTCCGCCGAGCGCAGCACGGGCTGGTCGGTCGGAGATTTCGAGAGCGGCGGCAGCTGGACCGGCGGGCACGAGAAACCCAGCGGCCTCGGAGCGCCGGCTGCCGCTGGCGTCGTGGCGGCGCTGCTGGTCGCAGCCGTGACGCTGGCCCTCACACACGTCGCGGCCATCCTGTCCCGGCTTGCGATCTCGCGCGCCCGGGAGATGGTTGCCGATGCGGGCGCCGTGGAGCTCACGAAGGACGCCGACGCGCTGATCTCGGCGCTGATCAAGATTTCCGGCCACGACTACGTGCCAGGCGCCTCGGACACGATGCCGGCCATGATGATCTCGAGCGGCTTCGACCGGGACGATTTCGTCGAGGCGCTGTTTTCGACGCATCCGCCGGTCGAGGTCCGCATCGCGGCGCTTCGCCGCTATGCGGGCGGGCGCCTCCCGTCGTCCGCGCGGGTACGGCCGAACGGTCTGACCGCGCGGCCCGCCGCCTGAGCCGCCACCGCTCCCCCCTGGATTGGAACATCGTCTGCTGCCTCGCGTTCAATCGTCAGCGCAGCCGGGACGCGTT
>JBFWQN010000636.1:0-3008 GCA_050249405.1 Hyphomicrobiaceae bacterium
GCCGATAGCTATCGTCGCGACCGCCATAGCCGCCTCCGTAGGAAGGCTCGCCGGCCCGCGGGGCAGTGCTTTGTGGCAGTGGCTCCGGCGGCGGCAGGCTTTCCCGGTCGACCTGCCCTTCGTAGGGCCGATCTGGCGGCGCATCCCTCAGCCATGGCAGGCGCTCTTGGGCGGCAAGTGGTGCTCCCAGACCCGCGAGGAGGCCAGCGGCAGCAAGTAAGGTCACCCCTCGCGGGGCCATACGGTTCGTCGGCATGGAGGCCTGTCTCGCGGACTGTGCGGGCGACTGTGGCCAGGCTCCGTTATCGGCTCGATGCGAGCCTCACGAGGAGCTTGCTCAACGAAGTGTTGACGGAAAGTGTTACCAAAGTATGGCCGGCCTTGAGCTGGGCACGCGTCCGGCGCGCTGCTCTCTCAGCTGCGCGGGCGGAGGGGCATCGGGGCCCCCCAGGCCACGAAATGACCGTTCAGGAAGCCCGCCCTCGCTTTGCCGTAGGGGAAAGGTCCGCCGTCCGGGTCCGTGACCGCACCTCCGGCCGCCGCGAGTACGGCGTGTCCGGCGGCGATATCCCATTCCATCGTCGGCGCGAGTCGCGGGTAGAGATCGGCGTCGCCCCGCGCGATCGCACAAAACTTCAGGGATGAGCCGCTGTCACGGCGCTCGGAGATGGCGTAGCGGGCGAGGAAGGCTTCGGTTTCGGGCGTCATGTGCGAGCGGCTCGCCACGGCGGTCAGTGCGCTCGGGTCGGGTGCGCGCACCCGAATGCGCCGGAAGCCGCAGCCGGTGATGTCGGAAACCCCCGACGAGGGGGCGACGGTCGCCATCCCTGCCTCGCCGGGGGCGAGCGTCGCGTAAAGCTCGGAGAGCGCTGGCGCATAGACGAGCCCGAGCACCGGGCGGCCCGCATGGATGAGTGCCACGTTGACGGTGAACTCGCCGCGCTTGTTGATGAACTCTTTGGTGCCGTCGAGCGGATCGACGAGAAAGAACGTCCCGCCGATGCTGGGGATGCGGCCCTCGGAGACCGCCTCCTCGGCGATCACCGGAATATCGGGTGCGATGGACGCCAGCGCAGCCAGCAGAATCTCCTCCGCCTCGCGGTCGGCGACCGTGACGGGCGAGAGGTCGGCCTTGGCCATCACCTCGACGCCGGCCGCATAGTGGCGCATCTCGACGGCTCCGGCCGCAACCACGGGGCCGATGAGCCGGTCTGCGATCCGCCGCAGCTCTGCAGCATCGAGGGCCGGATCAGGCGTGCTCGTCATGGCTGTCTCCTGCAGAGCCGGGCCGCAGCGGTCTGATTCGCGCTGGCCGGAAGGACGCTCGCGCGTCGGCCGGCGAGGCGACGCCGTCGGGCACGATGCCGCGTGTTACATTTTTGTATTCTAGATCAGAAACTTGAAAGCCTGTGGCGGGCGAGTGCTTGGCATCGGCGCCGGCAAGCGTGTATCAGCAGGGATGGCGCCGACGCAAGCGGAACAGGGATTCGCTC
This sequence comes from Hyphomicrobiaceae bacterium, assembly GCA_050249405.1. Lineage (GTDB taxonomy): Bacteria > Pseudomonadota > Alphaproteobacteria > Rhizobiales > Hyphomicrobiaceae. Next base: position 1,494 of record JBFWQN010000636.1, read on the forward strand.
CGGCTCCGGATTCGCATTGGTTGGCGTGGCTGCAGCAGCCTGGGACGGGCTGCGCGGCGCATCTCGATAGCAACGAGGGGGATCACGCAGCCGATGACCCAGACCGCGCATCCGACCGACTTGGAGCTGGCCGCGCTCATCTCGAGCAAAATCTGCCATGACGTCATCAATCCAGTCGGCGCCATCTACAACGGCCTCGAAATTCTCAACGAGGAGGACGATGCCGAGGCGAAATCCTACGCGCTCGATGTCATCCGCAACGTGACCGAGCAGGCGTCCGCGCGTCTTCAGTTCGCGCGCTTCGCCTTCGGCGCCGCCGGCTCGGCTGGCTCTGTCATCGACCTGTCGACTGCTGAGCAGATCAGCCGCGGCTTCGTCGGCAAGGGTAAGCACAAGCTTGCTTGGAAAGGTCCGGCCGGCCATCTGGCCAAGGATCGCGCCAAGCTGCTGCTGAACCTCGTCGCGTCAGCCATGAATGCGCTCCCGCGCGGCGGCGAGATTACGGTCGAGCTCAAGGGCCCGCTGGACAATGCATCCTTCACGGTGCGCTGCCGCGGGACGGGGGCCCGTCCACCGCATCATCTGATCGAGTTCCTGTCTGCCGCGCCGAGTGTGCCGCTCGATACCCAGACCATACAACCCTATTATACGGCACGCCTCGCCGAGAATGCCCGCATGAAGCTCGAGGTCCTGAAGGACGGCAGCGATATCGTGCTTGCAGCCAAGGCGTAATGCGCGCTCTGGTTGAGTATTTGCCAATTATTAAGCATTGAAGGCGATTCTGACCCGAGTTTGGCTCCGGGCCGATCCTGGAGTCGCGGGGACAAACGCCGATGCGCCCGAGTTGGAGCACGCCATGAAGCATTGCCTCATCGTCGATGATTCGGAGGTCATCCGGAAGGTTGCTCGCCGGATCCTCGAGAGCCTTCATATCGACGTGACGGAGGCGGGCAGCGGCGAGGAGGCCGTGGAGCGCTGCCGCGAGAGGATGCCCGATGCCGTCCTGCTCGATTGGCAGATGCCCGACATGAGCGGTCTCGAGTTTCTCGGCGCGCTCAGGCTCGCGACCAAAGCGCCGCGGCCGCACATCATCTACTGCATCACGGAGAACGACAGCTCCGAGATTGCCCGGGCATTTCTCGGGGGTGCCAACGACTACCTGCTCAAGCCCTATGACCGGGAGTCGCTCTCGGCAAAGCTGGGTGCGGCCGGAATCCACTGACGGTGGATTGGGCCTCTCGGTCCTGGACAACTTGACATCGCTCGTGTTGCGCCGCTGTTGGTCGCGGCCATGAACTACCGCCACGCCTTTCATGCCGGCAATTTCGCCGACGTGCTCAAGCACGCCGTGCTGTCGCTCGCGCTCGTCCGTCTGACCGCGAAGCCGAAGCCGCTGCGCGTGATCGACACGCACGCGGGCGCTGGCAGCTACCGGCTCGACGGAGCCGAGGCAGTGCGAACGGGTGAATGGCGCGATGGCATTGGCCGGCTCGTCGGACCGGACGCCCCCGCCCT
>JBFWQN010000637.1:0-2998 GCA_050249405.1 Hyphomicrobiaceae bacterium
CTGGACTATGTCGGCGTGCTGGGCGTCGAGATGTTCTACCTCGGAGCCGGCGCGCCGGAGCCGCTCGTCGTCAACGAGATCGCGCCGCGCGTGCACAACTCCGGCCACTGGACGATGGACGCATGTGCCGTCGGCCAGTTCGAGAACCACATCCGCGCGGTTGCCGGATGGCCGCTCGCCGCTACGGACCGGCATTCCGATGCGGTGATGGAGAACCTCGTCGGGCACGATGTCGACGCCTGGGCCGCGCTCGCTGCGGAGCCGGCCACGTGCCTTCATCTCTACGGCAAGCGCGAGGCGCGAGACGGCCGCAAGATGGGACACGTCAACCGGCTTTCGCCGCGGACGGCATAGCTGCCGAAGCACGCATGGGACAGAAGCATGGCCCATGGCGAAGAACGGCCTCGCGACGCAGCGTGCCGTTGGGCTAGACTGGACTTTCCCTGCCGCCCGTGGAGGCGACGATGACTGCACATCGCACCCGATCGACGATCGGCGCACTGCTGCTCGGGACCGTGCTCGCTTCGGGGCTCGGCGGGCCTCCTGCCAGAAGCGAAAGTCAACCCGCGCCGGCACCCGAGAGCCCTGCGGCGCGTGTGCCGGATGGTTTCGCCGTGACGCCGCGCCGGCCGATACCGCAGCCGATCGAGCCTGGCACCAGCGGCCCCTCGCATGCGATGCCGCCGCAGACGGACTCCGAAGGCGCGCCACCCGCCGGCGGATGCCGCTACCGCGAGCGCAAGCTCGAGCTGCTCGTGTGACGCAGCACGAGGCGAGGCAACGGACGCCTATTGCGGAGCAGTCCTGCGTTTCGGCTGGGCATTACCTGCCGCCGATTTCAGGGCCGCAGCGGGCGTAGCGCCATTGCCCGATCCGGTTTCCGCTGCCTGGGCCGGCTTGTGAGCTTTCCGGGCCACCGCACCCGGCTTCTTCCGCACGATCTTGCGCACGGGCCGACGGTTGCCGCAGTCCCAGGCCACCACCGAGGTGCGCACGCTCTGTGCCTCGCGCGCCGCCGGATCGATCGGCAGCGTATCGATGGTGGGCGCGCCGAAGGCGGCCTTCCATGCCACCGTCTCGAAGCCGTGGTCGAGCAATGCCGCAGCCCGCAGCGTGCGGTCGCGACCGGAGGGCTCGCCCAGCACCACCGCGATCAGCCGCCGGTCATCGCGTGTGGCGCTCGCCACGACATTGAAGCCCGAATCGCAGATGAAGCCGGTCTTGATGCCGTCGGCACCCTCGAAGGTTCGGAGCAGGTGATTGTGCGACCTGAGCCGCTGCTTGCCGACCTTCACCTCGGGCATGGCCCAAAGCCCGTTCTGGTCGGGGAAGTCGCGCAGCACGGCCAGCCCGAGCCTGGCGAGATCACGCGCGGAGGAAACCTGCCCCGGCACGGGGAGGCCGTTGGCGTTGACGAAACGGGTGCGTGCCATGCCCAGACGGCGCGCGGTGTCGTTCATGAGGCGGACGAAGTCCTCCTCGTTGCCGCCGATCCTCTCGGCCAGCATGACAGCCACGTCGTTGGCCGACTTCACGACCAAGGCCCTCAGGGCGAGGTCGACCGTCAGCTCGCTCCCGACCGGCAGGCCAAGCTTGCTCGGCGGCTGGAGGCTCGCCTTCTCGCTGACCGTGACCGTGTCGTCGAGCTTGAGGCGTCCCGCCTTCAACGCGTCGAAGGCGAGGTAGGCCGTCATGATCTTGGTGAGGGAGGCCGGGAACCATTGATGATCCTGATCCTCGGCGTAGAGCACCCGTCCCGACCGGGCCTCGACCAGGATGGCAGGTCCCGCCACGGCCTGGCGGGTAGGGTCCGGCAAGAGCGCCAGTAACGCGACCGTCGCTGCTGCCGTGGCCCTGGCGCGTGACATCATCGCTGAGGCTCCCTGTGTGCTTTGCGCAACCATGCGCGCAACGAGGCCAGATCGCACCCGCCAGCGCGGCTTCTAGAGTTGACGCTTGCGCCTGCGCAAGCCGTCATGGTGGCGCACGTCCCGGTTGTGAAAAGGCCGGCGCCGATCGGTCAGACGCGTGTCCGCAGCCCTTCCGGATCGTAGAGGGGCTTGAGGCTCGCCTGCGCGGGGATGCGTCTGCCGGCCACCTCGATCTCGTAGCGCGCAGCGAGCAAGTCACCGACGGTCTCGCCGGCCCGGCATGGAATGTAGCCGAGGCCGATCGCGGCCCCGAGTGTATGGCCGAAGGCCCCCGACGTGATGTGGCCACAGATGCGGCCGTCCATCAGGATGGGCTCGGTGTGATAGAGGAAGGCGTCGGGGGCCTCGAGCTGGAATTGCAGCAGCCGGCGCGTCAGTCCCGCCTCGCGCTTGCGCAGAACCGCCTCGCGGCCGACGAAGTGACCATAGCGGCCCGCCGTCTTGCCTGTTCTCACGGCAAAGCCGAGACCCGCCTCCAGAACATGATCCTCGTCCGAGATATCGTGGCCGAAGTGGCGATAGGCCTTCTCCAGCCTGAGCGCATCCATGGCGAGAAGACCGGCGAGCCTCAGCCCTGCGTGACGCCCGGCATCGAGCAGCGTCTCCATGACCTGCGCGGCCTGCTCGGCAGGCACATAGAGCTCGAAGCCGAGCTCGCCCACGTAGGTGATGCGGTGCGCCCTGACGCGCGCCATGCCGAGCTCGATCTCGCGGGCGGTGCCGAACGGAAAAGCAGCGCTCGACACGTCGTCCGGCGTGAGGCCCGCGAGGAGGTCGCGCGAGGCCGGTCCCATCAATGCCAGGCATGCCTCCCCGCTCGACACGTCGATCGCGACACAGTGAGCATCCTCGGGGATATGCCGCCGCAGCCAGCCGAGGTCGCGGCGGAGCGTGGCTGCGCCGGTCACCACCAGGTACGATGTCTCGCCAAGGCGGGTCACCGTCACGTCGGCCTCGATGCCTCCGCGCTCGTTCAGCCACTGCGTATAGACGATACGGCCGGCGGGCACGGCGATATCGTTGGCGCAGATCCGCTGCAGAACGGCTTCAGATCGGAAGAGCACACG
>JBFWQN010000638.1:0-2997 GCA_050249405.1 Hyphomicrobiaceae bacterium
ATAGACACGCCATCGACACCGCACCCACATAGCCGAGGCCGATCACGCTGATCGCCGGCTTTTCCGATACGCCGAGCAGTTTTGCCCGATCTGCAACCTTCCCCTCGACAACCCCAGCAGGCGCCGCCAGCACAGTCATTGAATCCACGCTCCCGTTTGCCGCCCCTATGGTGCTGGGGAACGAAGCGCCTTCTTCATCGGGCGCCCAGACCGCAGCACTTGCCGTCCGCCTTCCCACGCGGCCCGGCAGCCCAGCGCACTGGACAGCACCGACATTCGCCGAAAACATTCGTTGTCCGCTGAACACGGAGCGGACAATTTTATCGATCCAGAAACTTCGCGACGGACCAGGCGGTGCGGATGCGCCGTGGCGCCGCCGCTGACGACGACGTCCCGTGGGATGCTCGAGCGGGCGCCAGCCAAAGCCGGGCTCGTCAGCCGCGATCGAAGAACATGGCCTTCACGGAGCCGAGGCTCGGGACGGTGAGAAGCTCGGTATACGTCATCACCGCCAGCAGGAGGCCCGAGGCCGACAGAACCGTCAGATAGACAGCCATCGCTCCGCGAAATGCCTCGACAGCGCCGTCGTCGGAGAAGCCCTGCTTCTGGTTGCCTCGGTTCGACCACTTCTGCTTGGCGAGGCGCCACATCATGTAGATTTTGACAATGGCATTCAGGATCTGATTGGCGTAGAGGCACCAGATGTAATTCAAATCGACCCGCTGGGCATAGGTGAACAAAACCATCGACAGCAGTGCGCGCGTGATAGCGATATAAATGAGATAGGCGACGATGTAATCGCCGCCGTGCCTCATTGCGCCAGCCAGGGCCAGCATCGGGCTGAAAAGCATGCTCCACATGGCGATCCGCTGATCGACGCAGCACCACCATATGAAGAACGGCATGGCGCGGGGGCCGAGGAGTATGGCCCGGAAGCCGTTGCGCAGCATGTTTCCCGACCACCGCCGCAGGTTCTCGACCATGCGCTTGGTGCCGGAGCCCTCGACAACCTCGATCGTCGTGCCAGCGGCGTCGGGCACGTAGGTCATCTTAACTCCACGCTTCAGCAGCGTGTACCACGTGCTCTTGTCGTCGCCGGACAGGAAGCGAAATGTTCCCCAGAGCCAGTGATTGAGATAATCAGCCTCCTGCAGGCGGATGAACTCGTTCGACATAATGTGCTCGGCCCGGAATAGCGAGCAGCGGCCCGTCAGCGTGAGGACCCGGTCGGAAAGTGCGTGCGAGCACATCGCCATTCGCCGCTGCGAGAATCGCATGTCGAGCCACGACTGCATCCATCTCGGCCCGCGGACGAGGACGTACTCGTCGGTGGTCATGGCGTGAAGCTCGGGGTCGAGCGCGAAAAGTGGCGTGCATTTGCGCACGAGGCCCGGATGGAAGACAAAATCGCCATCCATGAAGATGACGAGATCGTCCTTGGAGAGACCAGCCCGCGACATGGCGCGAAGGATGAGCGCGATGGCCACCCGCTTGCCCGGCTGGTTCTGACGGATGATGCGCAGCGTCACGTCGAGGTCGCTCGCCACCACCCTCAAATGCCGCGCGATCTTCTCCTCGTCCTCGCGCTCGCTCGAGCCGAGCCAGATGGTGGCTGGAACGCCCGCCTCACGGAACTCGCGCACGAGCCCCCGGATGACGGCCTCGCTGATCTCGCGATGCTCGCGGAAGGTGGTCATCTGGACATGGATATGGCGCGGTCGCCAACCCGAGTCCCAAAGCTCGGCGGCCAGGTCGCGCTTTCGCGGATAAGTGATGCGCTCGTAAATGAGTGCGCGCATCCAATGATTGAACCACCAGCCGTAGCGCCAGATTCCGAGAATGCCGATGACGTAGACGATCTCGCGCGCCTCGGGATTCCAGATGGAATTCGGGAGAAGCTGGAGGCCGATAAAGCAGGCGCAAAAGTAGACGAGCAGCTTCAGCTGGACGCCGGGAGCCCATTTCTCCAATGCCGACGGCGGCTTGTCCGGCGTCTCCAAGCGGGCGATCGCGGTGCGCAGTCCCGACACGGCTCCATCCCTCTAGTGGCTGTTGCTGGCCGGCTGTCCGAGGGAAGCGAAGATCGAGTTGGTCGAGCGTTGCGGAAAGATGACCACAACCGGCAGTCCCGACCGGTAGCGCTCGGCATCGCTGACTTTCCGGGGATCGGAGAAGGCGAGGGTGACCTTGGCCGTGCGATCGACGGGGCCCCGCCAGCGATAGCCGGGGTTCTGCGCGCGCTTCTGCTCGTCGACGAAACCGGATGTGCGGTCGATGCGCGTGATCCTCGCCTTGAGCGTGTCTCCAGTGCCAGGCACGAAGACCGTCGCCTCGTCGCCGAGGCCGACGCGGAGCACCTCGTCCTGGTTCAGCCAGGCCGTCACCTCGCGCTTGCGCCGCTCCTCGATGATCGCGACGACGTCGCCGCGCCGCACGCTGCCGTCGTCCACGTGCGGCAGATCGAGCACGATGCCGTCGAACGGCGCGCGCACGGCCAGCCTCTGCTGGTGGCGCATCGAGGCGATGTAGCGCTGCTGCGACAAAGCAATCTCGTGCTCGCCGAGCCGAATATCCGCCTCGATCTCGGCCAGCTTACCTGTGAGGTCCGCCGATCCGATCGTCTCGTGGCCAGTATAGAGCCGTTTGCCGACGTTCTGCTCTGACAGGCGAATCCGTGCCGCCAGCTCCACCCGCCGCACGGCAAGATCTTTCTTCAGCGAGATGACCTGGCGCGCGGCCTCCTCGACCTTGATCGACGTCGCGTAGCCTTTGGCGCTGAGCTGACGGAGGCGCTGCTCCTGAGCGCTGGCGATCGCGAGCTGCTGGCCGAGCGCATCGATCTCCAATCTGGTCTGTTGAATGTTCTTCATCTCGATGGTCGCGTAGCCACGGAGCCGGTCGAGCTCCTCGATGTGGCGCCGCTTCAGACCACCGAGCTTCGCCTTGCGCTCCTGGACCTCGATCTCCGCAAGCTCCAGCTCGCGGACCAGCTGGCTG
>JBFWQN010000639.1:0-2975 GCA_050249405.1 Hyphomicrobiaceae bacterium
TGTCAGGCGCGCATATCGAGGAGGCGCGCCACGTAGCGCGCGAGCGGGTCGATCTCGAGATTGACGCGATCGCCCACATTCTTGCCGCCCCACGTCGTGACGTTCAAGGTGTGCGGGATGAGATTGATGCCGAAACGGGCGCCATCGACCTCGTTCACGGTGAGCGACGTCCCGTCGAGCGCCACCGAGCCCTTGGGCGCGATGAAGCGGGCGAGCCCCGCCGGCGCCTCGAAGGTGAACCGTCGCGATTCGCCGTCGGTGCGGATGTCGGTGATCACGGCGACGCCGTCCACGTGGCCCATGACGATATGGCCTCCGAGCTCGTCGCCTGCCTTGAGGGACCGCTCGAGATTGACGCGGCGGCCCGGCCGCCAGTCGCCGAGCGTGGTTTTCGACAGAGTCTCGTTGGAGACGTCGAGCTCGTAGACGCTGCCCGGGCCGTCGGCGCGCATGGCGAGTGCCGTGAGGCAGCAGCCGTCGTGCGCGATCGAGGCACCGAGGGCGATGCCGTCGGCGGCGTAGCCCGAGCGGATCGTGAAGCGGCCGCCCGCCCTCGCCGTCACCTCGCCGACATCGGAGATGAGCCCTGTGAACATGATTGCCTCTTGCGGCATGGGCCGCGCATGATGGTAGCAGCGACGGGGTGCCGTCTCGCGCCGTCGTCGGCCACGAGCCGTCGAGCATCGAGCGCTTCGGTTCGCCTTGACTTGCCGCTAGCCGTTGCCTTGCGTCAGGTAGCCAGCGTGGTCGACGATCATGCCGCGAGCGCCGGCCGCGAGCAAGCCGCGCTCCCGCTCGGGCAGCGGCGCACTTTTCCATACACCTTTTTCGCCGAGGACGTGCACATAGACGGTGTCCGCGACGACGATGGGCTCGGGCTTGCCGGCAATCCTGATCTCGAAGCGCACGTCGAAGGACGTCCTGCCGAAGCGTGAGGCCCAGACCGAGATCTCCAGACAATCGTCGAAGCGCGCGGGGGCCAGGAACTCGGTGGTCTGCTTGCGCAGCTGGATCTCGAACGACCCGTCGTAGAGGTCGCGCCCGGGCATGCAGGCCTTGAGGAACTGCGTGATGCCGAGGTCGATATAGTCGCCGTAGCGGGCGTTGAAGACGACAAGCTGCGTATCGCACTCCTGGTAGCGCACGCGGATGTAGTGGCGGAAGGGCGCAAGCCCGTCCGGCTGGCTCTCGGTGGCTGTCATGGCGACTCGCGGCGATAGACGAGGAGACGATCGGCGCCGAGCATCCGGTTGCGCGTCGGCACGGGGAGCAGGTTGTAGCGCTTGAAGTAGACGTCGCGGTCGCCGGTCACGACCGGAATGGTCGGTCCTTCGGCCGTGCCGTGACCGACGATCAGACAGGCCTCGTCGACGAGCCCCGCGGCGAGAAAAGCATGCCAGACGGTTGGGCCACCCTCGACCAGAAGGCGCGTCAGGCCGTTGCTGGCGAGTGTCGCGAGCAGGGCCTCGAGATCGAGAGAGCCGCCGTCGTGGGAGCCGGCATCGAGCAGCATGGCGTCGCCGTGCGGCGCGCCCTCGTCCATCACGTCGAGGGCTGCGGCGACCCATACGCGCGGCTTGGCGGCGCTCTGGCGGTAGACCTTGGCGGTGGGAGGCGTCCGCAGCCGCGTGTCGAGCACGATGCGGTCGGGAGAGCGGCGCTCGAGGCCCGGAAGTCGGCAGGTCAGCTCCGGGTCGTCGGCGATCACCGTGCCGGCACCGACCAGAATGGCGTCGGCGCGGGCGCGCATCAGGTGAGCGAAGGCGCGTGCCTCGGCGCCCGTCACCCACACCGGCGAGCCGTCGCCGGCGGCGACGCGGCCGGAGGAGTCGAGAGCCATCTTGAGCTGGACGAAGGGGCGCTCCTCGGTCTGGCGCAGGATATGGCCGAGCGTCACCCAGCGTGCCTCGTTGGCGAGATAGCCGACGTCGACCTCGATGCCCGCCGAGCGCAGCTGGGCGAACCCCCGGCCAGAGACGACGGGGTTCGGATCGGGTATGGCGCAAACCACGCGCTTCAAGCCCGAGGCGACCATCGAGTCGGCGCAGGTCGGGAGGCGGCCGGTGTGTGCGCACGGCTCGAGCGTGACGTACATCGTGCGGCCGCGGGCCCGGTCCCCGGCGCGCCGTAGCGCCTCCTTCTCGGCGTGCGGACGCCCGCCGGGCTGTGTCCAGCCCCGGGAGATCACCTCGCCGCTCCCTTCGTCGACGATGACGGCGCCGACGGACGGATTGGGCGCGGTCGTGCCGAGCCCGCGCCGCGCCATGCGCACGGCAATAGCCATCATCTCGGTGTCGAAGCGGGCGCGGGCGATGCTCATCGGATCAATGCTTGCGCTCTACGGCGCCGGGCGCAAGGGGCTCGCCGGGCGCGATCACCTTGGGCGCACTCGCGATCTCGCCCAGCACCTCTTGGAAGTCGGCGGCCTCGCGGAAATCGCGGTAGACGGAGGCGAAGCGCACGTAGGCGACGGCATCCAGGCCGCGCAGCGCCTCCATAACGAGCCCGCCGATGGCGCTCGACGGCAGCTCGGCCTCGCCCATGCTCTCGAGCTGGCGCACGATGCCGGAGATCAGCCGCTCGACCCGCTCGGGCTCCACGGGACGCTTCCGGAGCGCGACCTCGATCGAGCGGGCGAGCTTGTCGCGGTCGAAGGCCACGCGCCGGCCGCTGCGCTTGATGATGGTGATCTCACGCAGCTGCACCCGCTCGAACGTGGTGAAGCGTCCGCCGCAATCCGGGCAGATGCGCCGCCGCCGAATCGAGGCGTTCTCCTCGGTCGGTCGGCTGTCCTTCACCTGGGTGTTCTCGCCCGAGCAGGAGGGGCAGCGCATGATCGGTTCTTTCTTTCGCTTCGCCGAAAAGCTGCTCGCGGCACGCGGGTGGCCCTTGCTGGTCGCGTGCGCCTCATTGCCTCCGTTGGCCCTGGGGGTCTAGCCGCCGATTCGCGCCCAGGTCCAGGATCAGCGAGTTTG
>JBFWQN010000640.1:0-2959 GCA_050249405.1 Hyphomicrobiaceae bacterium
CATGTGGGACGACGTCGGCATCATCCGGGACACGACCGGGATGGAGCGCGCGCTCGGCCGGCTCGACGCGCTCGAGGCCGATCTCGCGGCGGCCGGTGTGGCCGACGGCAGCCGCGCCTTCAACCTGACCTGGCACGACTGGCTCAATCTGCGCAGCCAGATCGCCATGTCGAAGGTCGTGGCCAAAGCGGCCCTCGCCCGCGAGAACTCGCGCGGGTCTCACTTCCGCGAGGATTTCAAGGAGCCGGGCGACATGGAAAGCTCGCGCTTCACCCTGGTGCGGATGGCCGAGGGCAAGCTCGCCGTCACGACCGAGGCTGTTGAGTTCACACGCGTGCGGCCGGGCGAGACGCTGATCAAGGAGCCGGCACAAGCGGCGGAGTGATGCCGCCGCACCAGCCACGGATCGGATGTCACGAGAGCTGCCGGCGACACTGTCGGAAAGCGGAGAGTGCCGCGCCTGCCCCCCGTAGGTGGCCGCTCGGATGGCATGTCCAAAGCTCGCCGCCTCGTGAGCGAGCCACGATCACCTGGCCCCTCGACCGGCACTTTGGAACTATTATAAATACAATCAAATCAGATAGTTATTGCGTTCTCGGGAAGCTGGCTTCATGACATGGTCATCATCCTCGACAGCGAGCCGGGCCATGCCGACACTTTTCGTCCAATCGCTTTCCATCATCCTTCGCGAGGGCCTCGAGGCCATCCTCGTGCTCGTCGCGCTCGCCGCCTATCTGTCACGCACCGGTGCCGGTCACCGGCTCTCGGCGCTGTGGACCGGAGCCGGGCTCGCGGTGATCGCCAGCATCGGCATCGCCTGGATCTTCGAGACCTTCTTCAACGGCGCCCACAACGATATGCTGGAAGCCGTCATGATTTTCCTCGCCGCCGGGCTGATGCTCTACGTCAGCGGCTGGCTGTTCCTGAAGCAGAGCCCGCGCGCCTGGCAGGCCTTCCTGCGGCGCGAGACGGACAAGGCGGTAGCGGCCGGCACGAGCCTCGCCGTCGGCTCTCTGGCATTCCTCGCCGTCGCGCGCGAGGGCGGCGAGACGGTGCTCTTCCTGCACACATTGGCGCGCACCAGCGGCGGCTGGAGCCCCGCGCTCGTGGGCGGCATTGCAACGGCAGCCGTTATCCTCGCCGCGATTTTCTGGGTCGTGGTCGGAACGACCCGGCGGCTGCCGTTGAGACCGCTATTCCTGGTCACCTCGGTGTTCCTGCTTGTCATGGCGCTGAAGTTCATCGGCGAGGGCTTCCAGGAGTTGCAGGAGCAGGCACTCGTTCCCTACGACATGGCTCCCGGCGCAGGCACGCTGCAGGCCCTCGGCCTCAATCCGACGTGGGAGGCGCTCGGAGCGCAGGCAGCCGTGCTCGTCGTGACCCTGGCGGCAGTCTGCTGGGCGTGGCTTTCGGAGCAGCGGTCGGTCGACGCCTGATCCCCGCTCACCGTGGCGGCGGATCGGGCCGCGCCACGATCGGAGGCGCGAGGCGAGGAAAACCCGCGCCACGCGCCTGCGCGTCACCGGGTGCGATTGTCATCGATATCGCTAAGTCATTGGTGGAGAGGGCTGGATTCGAACCAGCGTAGGCGAAGCCAACGGATTTACAGTCCGTCCCCTTTAGCCACTCGGGCACCTCTCCATCGCACGAGCCTCGGCCCGGCAGAGCCAGAAAACCTTAGCAGACTTCGCGCGGACGCACACCGGCTCTGTCGCACCGGCTTGCGGATGTGCTTTATGCTGAGCCGCCGGGGCCAAGTCAACCCGCATCGCGGACGCCGCCGCCACCGAGGCAGGCTCGTTGCACCGTCTCACCCTGTAGAGGCAGGCGCCGAATACGCTGGGTAGCGCTCCGGCTGACGCCCGACGGCGGCTGCTGCTATATTGCGGTGCAATCCCCAACCCGGAAGCGATCCTCGTGCGCAGCGACTTCGAGATCGGCGGTCATCGAGTGCCTGTTGGCACACGTGCCCTCGTCGATCTCCACGTGTCCAAGCTGTCGAACCACACGCCCGTGACGTTGCCCGTGCACGTGTTGCATGGCCCGCGTCCGGGGCCGACGATGTTCGTCTCGGCGGCGATCCACGGCGACGAGCTCAACGGCGTCGAGATCATCCGCCGCGTTCTCCGCACCCTCCAGCCCGGCAACATCTCGGGCACGCTGCTCGCCATCCCGGTGGTCAACGCCTACGGTTTCATCGGGCGCTCGCGATACCTGCCGGACCGGCGCGACCTCAACCGGGCCTTTCCGGGCTCCGGCACCGGCTCGCTCGCTGCGCGCCTCGCGCACCTGTTCCTCAAGGAGGTGGTGCTGCGTTGCCAGGTGGGAATCGACCTCCACACAGCCGCCGTGCATCGCGTGAACCTGCCGCAAATCCGCGCCGATTTTGCCCGCCGCCCGCGCTGCCGTGAGCTGGCCGAGGCCTTTGCCGCGCCGGTCGTGCTGGAAAGCGCCGAGCGCACGGGGTCGCTGCGCAAGGCCGCGCGCGAGGCCGGCGTCGACGTGCTCGTCTATGAGGGCGGCGAGGGGCTGCGCTTCGACGAGTTCGCCATCAAGGCCGGTGTCGACGGCATCGCCGGCGTGATGCTTCGGACAGGCATGCTGGAGCTGCCGGATGGCATCGAGCCGCCGCGCCCCGACGATGCGCCCCGGCCCGTGTTCGCCAATGCCTCGAAATGGGTGCGGGCGCCCGACGGCGGCGTGTTCCGCTCGGTGAAGCGCATCGGCAATGCCGTCAGCGAGGGCGAGACGATCGGCGTCGTGGCGAACCCCTACGAGGGGAGCGAGGTCCCGATCCGCAGCCCCCGCCGCGGCATCATCGTCGGCGCCACCACTCTGCCCGTCGTCAACCTGGGGGATGCCCTCTACCCCCTCGCCTGGGCCGACGAGCATGATCGCGCCAAGGTCCGCGCGGCTCAGCGGCCAGCCCCCTCCGCACAGCCCGAGCCGCCGACCGCCG
>JBFWQN010000641.1:0-2954 GCA_050249405.1 Hyphomicrobiaceae bacterium
GAAAGGACAGTTCGATGCTTAGGTTCGTCGGGATCGCCGTGGCCGGCGCCATCGCCGTTTTCAGCTGTGCTGCCGTCTCCCCGGCTGCCGCAGGCGACGATGCGAAGGCGTCGACCTATCGCAAGGCTCCGCGTGTCAAGGGCTATGTCGAAAGGCGCGGCGGCTACTCGTATTCGTATGGCGATACGATCAATACTTACGGTGACAGCCGCAACGTCTATGGCTCGACGCAGAGCTTCCGCGATCCGATGCTCGATCGCCAGACCAACGCGGGCCCGTTCGACCACGGCTTCTTCTTCGAATCGGGTGTCGCGCCGCGTGGTGGCAACTCCCCCTACATGAACTGATCTCCCACAGGTCTGCCGTCGCTCGGGCCAGCGCGGCCGTGTTCATGCGCTCGCCAGCGGCTTGTCTGCAACGCACGACAACAGTTCTTGGACTCGCGACGAAGGCGCTGGCCGCGCCTCGCACCCGGCGCTATAGCTCGTTCGTCGTCGGCTGGGCGCCCTAGCGCTCGAGCCGTCGTGGAGGGGACGAAGAACGGGGAGCGTTTCATGTCGAAATCCGGAATGCGGCTCGCGGCACGCATCGCGGCCGCTGCTGTCGCCGTTTCTACGGCTGCCTCGCTTGCATCGGTCGCGGAAGCGCGTTGCGCTCGCCTTGCCTTCTCCGTCAACGATTACGGCAAGGATGGACCGACCAAGGACGCCAAGGCGCTGCTCGATAAGCATATTGCTACGTGGACGGCGACGCGGGGCATCAAGAAGTACACGACCGGCAAGAAGGACGTGAGCTGCGAGCTGTTTCTCGACTTCGGCGTATTCGACGAGCATACGTGCAAGGCCTCGGCGACCGTGTGCTGGGCCGACGGTCAGACAGCCTCTCCGGCGAAGGCTGGGGCCGGCGCCTCGGGCGCTCCTTCGGGGGCCACCAGCGCGTCCGGGCCAGCGAGGACCACTCCGAAAGCCGCGCCCGCGCAAGCTCCGGCTGCGCCCGCCAAGCCAAAGGCCAAGTCCGCTTGAGTTGGCGTCTTGCCCCGCACGTCTTGGAGCGGGCGCGCACGTCGCGCCTGTCGCACCACGACGGCGCTAGCCGCTAGCGTGCGGCCTGGATCATGGCGAGGGCCGCCGGCACATCGAGCCGGCCATCGTAGAGCGCACGGCCCGTAATAGCGCCTTCGAGACGCGCGTTCTCCGGCTGAAGCAGGGCCTCCACGTCGGCCAGCGAGGCTAAGCCGCCCGAGGCGATGACCGGAATGCTCGTCTCGGCTGCGAGAGCCGCCGTGGCCGGAAGATTGAGGCCTTTCAGCACGCCGTCGCGCTCGATGTCGGTGTAGACGATGGCAGCCACGCCCGCGTCCTCGAAGCGCCGGGCCAGCTCCGCCGCGCCGAGCTCGGACGTCTCGGCCCAGCCCTCGACCGCGACGCGACCGCCCTTGGCGTCGATGCCGACAGCGATTCGGCCAGGAAATGCCTTCGCCGCCGCACGCACCAGTGCCGGGTCGCGCACCGCCACCGTGCCGAGGATGACGCGGCGGATGCCCTTCTCGAGCCAGGCAGCAATCGTCGCCATGTCGCGAATGCCGCCGCCGAGCTGCACCGGCATGCGGACGGCCCTGAGGATCGCCTCGACGGCAGCACCGTTCACCGGCCGGCCTGCGAAGGCGCCGTTGAGATCGACGATGTGCAGATACTCGAAGCCCTGCGCCTCGAAGGCCAGCGCCTGCGCGGCCGGATCGTCGTTGAAGACGGTCGCCTCGCTCATCTCGCCGAGCTTCAGGCGTACGCACTGGCCGTCCTTGAGATCGATCGCCGGAAAGAGGATCATCGGGGCTCCTGCCGCTCGCAAGCGCATCCTGGAGGGGCGCGCCGTCACGAGATTGCTCGATTTGGAAGCGACAAATGGAACGAAATAGGAATTGAGGTCAAGAGCCGCTGTGCTGGATGGGCCCGACAATCAGAGCGAGCCGTATCGGGAGCCCCGCGCGCTCACCGAGGCGGACGCCGTCGAGATCTGGATCGCGCGCTGGCTGCGCATCCGGCCGAAGTCGCTCGTTGCCCGCTACGGCTGCGATCCTCGCCGCCTCTACGAGATCTGGTGGGGCGACCGGTTCCCGAACGCGCGGACCAAGGCCGAGATGGTTTTCAAGCAGCGCTATCCCGGCTTCGTCGAGCGCACGAGCTTCGGCTATCGCCGTATCCCCGCTGTCGCCGACAAAGCCGAGGAGCGCCGGCAACTGTCCCTGTTCGAGTGAGCAGGGCTTCAGACGGCCCCCGCCCGCGCGTGCGAGGCCGGCGACGCCTGCCGATGGATGCACCGGGATGACCTCGGCTACGCGTCGCGGCTTCGCTCAGAGAATGTACTTCGACAGATCCACATTGCGAGCGAGGTCGCCGATGCGGGAGCGGACGTAGGCGCCATCAATGGTCACCATCTGACCGCCCCGGTCGGAGGCCTCGAACGAGACCTCGTCGAGCACGCGCTCCATGACCGTCTGCAAGCGACGGGCGCCGATGTTCTCGACCGTGGAATTGACCGAGGCAGCGATGTCGGCGAGCGCATCGACGCCATCGTCGGTGAAGGTGAGACCCACGCCTTCCGTCGCCAGCAGGGCGACGTATTGCTTGATGAGGCTGGCCTCGGGCTCCGTCAGGATGCGCCGGAAATCCTCCTTCGTGAGCGGCGACAGCTCGACCCGGATGGGTAGGCGCCCCTGCAGCTCGGGCAATAGATCCGAGGGCTTGGCCAGATGGAACGCGCCCGAGGCAATGAACAGCACGTGGTCCGTTTTCACTGGTCCATACTTGGTCGAGACCGTCGTTCCCTCGATCAGCGGCAGCAGATCGCGCTGCACGCCCTCGCGCGAGACGTCGGCGCCGCCGCGTGCGCCATCGGAGCGCGAGCACACCTTGTCGATCTCGTCCAGGAACACGATGCCGTCGTTCTCGACCGAC
>JBFWQN010000642.1:0-2953 GCA_050249405.1 Hyphomicrobiaceae bacterium
GACGACATCACCATCTGCACGATGACGCCGTTGATGGTGGCGAAGATGGCGATGAGCGAGATGACCAGCGGCGAGGCCCCCGTCAGCCGCTGGTAGGCGAGGCTGAGCGGCGCCGCGCTGGCAGCGAGCTCGGCGTGCGGCACCGAGCGCGTGACCACCCACACCACGAGGATGTAGAGCAGGGTGCTCACCACCAGGGTCACCGCGATGGCGAGCGGCAGCGTCCGCTCGGGCCTTTTCACCTCCTCGGCCACGTTGACCATTCCCTCGAAGCCGATGAAGGCGAAGAACGCGACGAGCGTCGCCGAGAGCACGCCGGGCCACGGCGCAGCCGTCTCGAGACCACGAAAGGCGAGCGGCAGGTCGGCGAGGATCGCAGGGTCGCGCCACAGCCCCGCGCCGACGATAGTGATCAGTCCTCCGACCTCGATCAGTGTCATGACGGCCGCCAGGGAAACGGCCTCCCGGATGCCCCATGCCGCAACGGCGCCCATGCCCATCACCACGCAGGCGACCAGCACTCCGTGCGAAGCCGGCACCAGAACGCCGATGTAGCCCGCCGCCCCATGGCTGATCGCAGCGGCAGAGATCACCCCGGCACCGATGACGAGCATCCCGACGGCCAGCGACGCCACGCGCGAGCGCAGCCCCGCCTCGACGTAGGCGGCCTCGCCGGCGCTCACGGGAAACCGGACGGCGAGCTCGGCGAAGCTCGCGGCCGAGAAGGCCATCACGGCAGCGGCCAGCACGAAGGCGGCCGGTGCGTGCACGCCGGCGCGCGACGCCGCCGTGCCGACGAGAACATAGATGCCGGCGCCCACCGTGACGCCGAGGCCGTAGAGCACCAGCAGTCCGGGGCCGAGGGTACGGCGCAGCTCGTGGGGAGGGCCGGCAACCTGTCCCGAATGCGACCCGCGGGCGTTCTGGTCGCTCGTCATGTCTGCGCTCCCGAATGTCCGCCACAAGGCACCCTCGTAGCACACGACCACGACGCCCGTGCCCCGCCGGTTGACCGCGGTCAACGCCGCGACGGCGATGTGCCGCCACTGCTATGCTTTGTGATATGCGGCATGCGAGCCGCCCCACCCGGCAAGAGGACAGACATGACGGCCCACAAGATGACGAAGCCGGAGGCCGAGCGGCTGCTGCGTCACGTGCATCTCGAGCTGGCGCGCGATCACGACCATCCATCGGGGAGCGCGCGGCATCGCTACGAGTTCATCGCGCCACTCGACGGCGAGGGCCGCATCGTCGCGGATGCCTGGCGGCTGGCACGCGAGCGTTGCCGGGTGAAGCGGGTCTGGGGCGACGATCCGTCCGAGGTCGGCCACCTGGTGCACAAGCCCGGTGGCGCCTGGGCTTTCCACTACGACATCCACGGCGATCCGACCCACGACGAGACCGGCTACCGGTTCGGCGATCACGTGTTCAAGCCGGGCGAGTACGTGTCCATCAAGGAGCAGGACGGAGTGCTGCGCACCTTCCTGGTGAAGGCCGTCGTGGACCTCGATTGAGCGCGCCGCTCACGGCCGTGCCGGCGCATTGATCGGGATCGATCTGGGATCGAAGCGCCGGCTCGGCCGCTCGCCGCCCGGCATGGGCGCCATGTCGAGACGCGGCAACTCGCGCACGGCCCGGTGAACCTCGGCGCCGAACACGCCGTCGAGCGGCCCTCCATAGAGGCCGGCCTCCTTCAGCAGCCGCTGCATCTCGATCCTGAAGGCGGGCGTCCAGCCCGCGGCATCGGTCGTCATGCGGCCGATGGAGTAGGCGTGGCCGAGCCGCACAGCGGCATAGATCCAGCGCGCGGCCTGTACCGGGTTGTAGGGAAGACCATTGCCGCTGTCGTAGGACATGGCCGCATTGAACATGCCGAACTGGTCGCCCTGATGTGCCGCGAGGAGATGCAGGCGCACGGCCGCCGCGTGATCGCGGGGCACGCCCTTTCCGTTGTCGAGCAGCCAGCCCAGGTTGGTGAAGGCCGCCAGATAGCCGCGCGCCACGAGCCCTCGGTAGAGGTCCGCGGCCTCGGCGAACTCGCCTGCCTTCTGCAGCGAGCGTGCGAGCTGGAACGTGAACCGCGGGGTCGCCGGATAGGCCGCGAGCGCCGCCCGGCAAGCCGCCACGCCGCTCGGACCGTCGAGATCGCCGATCGAATTTCCCGCGACCACCCGCTCGGGATCAGAGGCGCTTGCCGCGATGCGGTCGCAGTCCTGGACGGGCGGCCGTCCGCCGGGCGGCGGCTTTGCAGGCCGGCCGGAGCCGCCACCCGCATCGGGCGGGAGCACCAGCGCCAGATCGCGGTCGAGATCGGCAGGCTTCGGCGTCGGCCGGTCACGCCCGGCTTGCCGCACCTGCTCCTGATCTCCCGGAACCGGCTTGGGTCGCTCGCCGGCTCCCTCGGCGAAATAGAAGGCATCGATCAGCGAGGAGTTGTCCCACGGCACCTGCTCGTTGCGGGTTGCAGCAACCACGTCGCGGCGCACCCGCTTCATCGTGTCGAGCACGTCGATGCGCGGCGTCTCGATGTGCGCGAGCAGCGATTGCGTGAACGGGCTGTGCTCGCCCTCGCCGTCGAGCGCGGCATTGCCGGGCTGCGTCGAGAACGAGATCAGCGTGCCGACGTGAGCCGTGACGCCGGCGAGACCGCGCCCGACCGCGGAGGCCCGTGCGCCGAGAGCCTTCGAGAGGCGCTCGCCGAGAGGGTTGTCGCGGCAAGCATCGAGAATGACGATGCTCGTCACGCGGTTGCTCGCCAGCCGGTTCAGCACCACGTCGAGCGAGACGAGCTGGAACGGCAGATCCGCCTCGTTGTCGGCGCGGGCATCCACCGGAACCATGAAGTTGCGTCCGTCGACCTGCAGGCCGTGCCCGGCATAGTAGAAGAGTGCCGCCTCGGTGCCGGCGAGAGAGGCCGCGAACGTGTTCACCTGCCGCTCGAAGCCATCCTTGT
>JBFWQN010000643.1:0-2952 GCA_050249405.1 Hyphomicrobiaceae bacterium
GACGACGACGACGTTGATGCGTTGGGCGGCATGCACTGCGGCACCGTCCAGCGCGTCGAGGAAGTGCGTGCAGCCGGAACACGGCTCGGCGCGTTCCGGACCGAACATGAAGCTGTAGATCGCAAGCGTGTCCTTGCCCGGCGCGAACAGCTCCGAGAGTTTTATGCGGCCGGTCCTGCCGCTGGGGCGCCGGCCCTCGAAGACATAGTCCTCGGGCACTTCGCCGCCCTTGGGCAGCGCGCGGCGCTGCTGGGCAACACGCTCGATGTGTCGGCGCAGCTCCATCTCCTCTTCCAGCAAGGCATTGCGCGCCTGCCGATAGGACGCACTTTCGTTGGGGAAATGGAGGTGTTCCAGGGGAGGGTGCAGGTACTGTTGCATGCCGGCCAAACGGCCGGCCGGCGGCGATGGTTGCCTCAGGCGTAGAGGAACGTGCCCAGCAAGACCCAGCGTGCCGCATCCTTGCCACGTTTGGTCACAAGCGGCGTGGTGTAGTGCCAGAACGGCAGACGATAGGCTGTCACCGTCGCCGGCTGCGCCACCGACACGATCTCGCTGAAATGGCCGGCGCGGCTGTAGACCAGCCATTGATGCGCGACCTCGGGCGCACACAGGCTGACATGCAGATCGACATAGCCCGAGCGCGCGTCCTTGTTCTCGGGATGATGGTCGTTATGCGGGCCGGCGTAGTCGCCCGCGCCGTAGCGCAACACCTGCAGGCCCCAGTTCGCGGCGAGGCGCCGGCCGGCCAGTGCTTCGGCGAAGGCGCGGAACGAGGCCGATCGCATCATGCGCGCCAGACCGATGCGCTCGGCCGCCTTCACACCGGGCTCGCGCCGGCTCTCGAAATAGATCGTATGCGCGCGGCTGGTCTTGGGCAGCAGCTCGCCGTAGTCGTAGCGCATGCCGGAGATGCTCTCCGGCGGGATCGGCCGCTCCATCAGGTCGAGCTTGTCGGCGAGCGAGCGTTCCAGCGCGCGCCGCACGCGCTCTGCCTTGGCTCGGTCCAGGAGATCCTGGCGCACCAGGAAACGGACCCGTGGATTGGCCAGCGCGCCGCAGAGCGCATGGGTCCCGGCAAGGACGCGCCGCCCGGACGCATTCAGCAGGTCCTCGAACTCGGCTGGAATGGCGTTTGATCTCATGCGGGCACCACTCTAAAGGACAACCCCAGGATGCCCTACGCCTCGCTCCGGGACTTCATCGCCCGGCTGGAACAAAGTGGCCGGCTGGTGCGCGTCAAGGCGCCCGTCTCGCCGCATCTGGAAATGACCGAGATCCAGACCCGCCTCCTGGCCGAGAAGGGCCCGGCGGTGCTGTTCGAGAACGTGGTGCGGGCCGACGGCACGCGCTCGGATATTCCGGTGCTGGTCAATCTGTTCGGCACGGTCGAGCGCGTCGCCTGGGGCATGGACCGCGAGCCCGATCAATTGCGTCAGGTCGGCGAGACCCTGGCCTTCCTGCGCCAGCCCGAGCCGCCCGGCGGCTGGCGCGAGGCGCTCGACATGCTGCCCATGCTGCGCACCGTGATGGCGATGAAGCCGCGCACCACCAACAGCGCGCCTTGCCAGGAGATCGTGCTCGCGGGCGACGACATCGATCTCGGCCGCCTGCCCATCCAGACCTGCTGGCCGGGCGAGCCCGCGCCGCTCATCACCTGGCCGTTGATCGTCACCCAGGGCCCCAATCCGAAAGGCGACAGGCAGGACAGTTTCAACCTCGGCATCTATCGCCTGCAGGTGACGGGCAGGAACACGACCTTGATGCGCTGGCTGAAGCATCGCGGCGGCGCGCAGCATCACCAGCGCTGGAAAGGTTCGGGCAGACGCGAGCCGCTGCCGGCGGCGGCCGTGATCGGCGCCGACCCCGGCACCATCCTGGCCGCCGTGACGCCGGTGCCCGACACGCTGTCGGAGTACCAGTTCGCCGGCCTGCTGCGCGGCAAGAAGGTCGAGCTGGTCGACTGCAAGACGGTGCCGCTCAAGGTACCGGCCGAGGCCGAGATCGTGCTCGAGGGCCATGTCAGCCTCGACGACTACGGCGACGAAGGCCCCTATGGCGATCATACCGGCTACTACAACAGCGTCGAGCGCTTCCCGGTGTTCACCATCAGCGCCATCACCATGCGGCGTAACCCGATCTATCTCTCGACCTTCACCGGCCGGCCGCCCGACGAGCCCTCCGTGCTGGGCGAGGCGCTGAACGAGGTGTTCATCCCCCTCTTCCAGCAGCAGTTCCCCGAGATCGTCGATTTCTGGCTGCCGCCCGAAGGCTGCTCCTATCGCATCGCCGTGGTGTCGATGAAGAAGGCCTACGCCGGCCACGCCAAGCGCGTGATGATGGGCGTGTGGAGCTACCTCCGGCAGTTCATGTACACCAAGTGGGTGATCGTGGTGGACGCCGACATCGACGCCCGCAACTGGAAGGACGTGATGTGGGCCATGTCGACGCGCATGGACCCGGCGCGCGACATCACGGTGATCGAGAACACGCCGATCGACTATCTCGACTTCGCCAGTCCCGTGTCGGGCCTGGGCTCGAAGATCGGGCTGGATGCCACCGACAAGTTCCCGGGTGAGACCAACCGCGAATGGGGCCGCCAGATCCGCATGGAGCAGGCCGTCATCGACAAGGTCGATGGGATGTGGAGCGAGCTCGGCCTGCCGGGCAGCGGGAAGAAGATCTGGCGCTGATCAGCGCCGCATGCCGGACAGCACATGTTCGGCGACGAGCTTTCGCCCGACGGCCGCATCCGTTTCCGCAGCCCCTCGCGTCGCGCCGCTGATCGCCACCTTGTCGAGTCCGAGCGCCCGAAGCTCCTGCAGGCGCTCGATGCAGCGCTCGGGCGGTCCGACGATGGCGAAGCGGTCGACGAAGTCGTCGGTCAGCGTGCCGGCCTGCCGGGAATCAGCCCTGGTGTGGGCCTTCATGTCGTAGTTGGTGCGCAGGGCA
>JBFWQN010000644.1:0-2939 GCA_050249405.1 Hyphomicrobiaceae bacterium
TTCATGGCACCGATCGTGGCAACCGGCACGACCACCGCACCGTGGCGGTCGGCATGGATCAGGTCGCCGCTGCTCACCGACATGCCATGCACGTCAACCGCGACACCGAAATCCACGACGTGCACATGGGCGTGCGACGGCCCGATCGAGCCAGCGAGCATCTGGAACCCCGGAGCGATTGCTGGAATGTCGCGGACCGAGCCGTTGGTCACCACGCCGAGCGCGCCGAGCGCCTTGTGGACATTGGACTGCACCTCGCCCCAGAACGCGCCGTGCCCCGGAGGATCATCGAGGTCCTGCATGATCATGACCGCAGGACTCGGCTCGCTCGCAACATAGTCGAGATAGTCCAGTCGCTTCGCCATATAGCCGGCGCCGTCCATGCCGTGCGGCTCTCTCGCCCTGAACGTCACTGTCTTGGCGAAGCCGACCATCGGCGGCAAATCGACAAACGGGCAATGCAGGTGCTGGATGGTGTAGCCGCTGCCGCGCCGCTCTGGCGCCACCATCTCGATCAGATTGCATACCGTCGGCGTATCGAGCGACCGCAGGAACTCCGCCTGCTCGCTGGTCAATTTTGCGGCCATTGCGAAGTACCCCCTTTGTCGAAACAGTCATGTTGCCGATGCGAAGACTTCAGATTGTTTTGCCAGCTATTCGACCGATTACGGCATGTTCCGCGACGCGTCAGCTCTCCAAGTGATGAAGAGCATCTCGCACGGGAATGTACTCACGCCGAGAAACCCCCGAGCGTACAGCAACAGATGAACGCGGGTTTTTCCGGTGGCGGTGTCTGTTGGCTGCGGCCGGCCACCAGTGGCTTGCCATCGATCAGCACGTGAGAGATGCCGGGCAGGTCGCCGTGCGCGATAGCGTCGGCGAGCGATGAGCCGGCCGAGCCCTTGACCGGGCCGCACACGACGATGTCGGCTGGCCTGCCGGCTTCGATCAGGCCGACGTCGAGACCGTGAGCTCTCGCCGTGTTACCCGTTGCGACCGCTACAGCCTGGCCCGGCGTCAGACCGCACATGGAGGCCAGGAACAGGACATTTCGCAGCATGCCGCGCGGTATCACTCCGGTGCCGCCGGGCGTGTCGGTCCCGAGCGTCAAGCGGTGGAGCTGCCCGCTGTCGGCCAACCGGCGCACCGCGCGCTCGGTCGATCGGTAGTTCCCCGACGAGCACACCTCGAGCGGGAAAGACGTGTTGTCGATGAGGCTGTCGAGATCGTGATCGCTCATGGGTATCGGGCCGCCGCTGACGTGGGCGGCGATGTCGGGCTGAAGCCAGGAGAGAATGTCGTAACCGCACACGGCGCTGGCGCCGGAACGCGAAACGCCGCCGGTATGAACCTTCACGCGCATCCCGCGCGACCGGCTCCACTCCACGTATTGGAGCGCTTCCTTGTTGTCGCTGCCGAAGGGATAGAGCAGGAACTTCGTGAGCCTGGTGCCGGCAGCGGCAAGGCGGTCGAAGTGGTGCTCGGTCATGCCCGGCACCAGCAATGCGGTTCCGGCTTGCACTTTGACCCCGCTCCAGCGGACCCGACCGGTGGTCGCCGCCATCACCACGGCAAGGGAGGTAACGAACTCGGGCGTAAGGTTGTCGTAGTCGATGCCCGGGACATGCAGCTCGCCGGCCGACACCATGCTGGTGGTGCCGCCGTGCAGATAGTTGCCGATCCAGCCGATGGCATCCTGGGCCGGCGTCCATTCGCCGAAGACGGGGTGCACGTGACCGTCCACGAGCCCGGGCAGTACCGCGCCCCCGGCTGCATCGATCACTACATCGGCCTCCTGGGAGGCATCGGCCGGATCGAGAGACGCAATCAACCCGTCATCGATCCTGATGGTGCGAGCAGACCCCATCGGATGGGCGAGATCGCCCGTGAACAGCTCGCCAATATTGATAATGCTTACACTCGCCATTCGTGTCGGCCTCGTCCTGCAACGCCAGTCCCGGGAAGCGGCTGTCGTACATCAGCGTATGCCATTTGGACGCCTCGCGCAGCCCCGCGCGAAGGATGGCCACGATCAATCTGCACAGCATCCTGTGCATGCCAAACGGGTGTTGCCGTCGCAACACTTGTAGCGACTCGTGCGCCGCGCTAACTCCCTGTCCATGAGCGACAAACCGACCCTGCCCCCCGCCGGCGGCGGCCCGATCGAGGCCGTCAATCTCAAGGACGCGCTCGAGGAGCGCTACCTCAGCTATGCGCTGTCCACCATCATGGGCCGTGCGCTGCCCGACGTGCGCGACGGCCTGAAGCCCGTGCATCGGCGCATTCTGCACGCGATGCGCGAACTCGGCCTCGAGCCGACATCGCCCTACACGAAATGCGCTCAGGTCGTCGGCGAGGTGATGGGCAAGTACCATCCGCACGGCGATCAGGCGATCTACGACGCACTCGTGCGTCTCGCTCAATTGTTCTCGGTGCGTTACCCGCTGGTCGACGGCCAGGGCAACTTCGGCAATATCGACGGCGATAATGCCGCAGCCATGCGCTACACCGAGAGCCGCATGACCGATGTCGCGATGGCCCTGCTCGAAGGGCTCGACGAGGACACGGTCAACTTCAACCCGACATACGACGGCAAGCGCCAGGAGCCCGGTGTCCTGCCGGCTGCCTTTCCGAACCTGCTGGCCAATGGCTCGTCCGGCATCGCCGTCGGGATGGCGACCAACGTCCCACCGCACAATCTCGACGAGCTGTGCGGCGCGCTGCTGCACCTGATCAAGCACCCGAACGCCACCGTGGAGAAGCTCGTAGATTTCGTCCCCGGGCCCGATTTCCCGACCGGCGGCATCATCGTCGAGCCTCGCGAGAGCATCATCGAGGCCTACCGCACCGGCCGCGGCGGTTTCCGGCTGCGCGCCAAATGGGAGTAGGAGGACACCGGCCGCGGCGGCTACCAGGTCGTCGTCACAGAGATTCCCTAG
>JBFWQN010000645.1:0-2937 GCA_050249405.1 Hyphomicrobiaceae bacterium
ACCTGCCGGATGGGTCCGGTCAGCGACCCGACGGCCGTCGTCGACGATCAGCTCCGGGTGAAGGGCATGGAGGCGCTGCGCGTGATCGACGCCTCGATCATGCCGGCCATGATCTCGGCCAATCTCAACGCGGCGACCATGATGATTGCCGAGAAGGGCGCTGACATGGTGCTCGGCAGGACGGCCCCCGAGCCGATCATGGTGCCCGAGATCGGGTAGGATGCGCCTTCGTGTCGCCGGTCAAGGCTAGCCGCGACCGAAGCGCTCGTCGAGGCTCTGATGAAATGGCAAGTCGACGATCCGGCAGAAGTCGGCGTAGCTGGCGGCTGGGGAGACGCCTGCCGGAGTCCCCGCAGCCTTGAGGTGGCCGAGTGCAGCCTCGACGGCCTTGATCGAGGCAAAAAGGGCCGTGACTGCAAAGAGAACGACCGCAAATCCCATGCCCTCCAGATCGCGCGCCGTGAGCCTCACCGTCTCGTTGCCGTCGACGATCGAGACGACCTTCGGTCCGGGTACGCCCGCGGCCACGGCCTCCACCTCGCGAATGGTCTTGATGCCATCGACGAACACGAGGTCGACGCCCGCCTGCTGGTAGAGCCGTGCCCGACGGATGGCCTCCTCGGCTCCTGCCGCAGGCATGGCGTCGGTGCGGCCGATGACGATAAGATCGTCACGCCCGCGTGCCTCGATGGCACAGCGCAGCCTGGCGGCGGCCTCCTCGGCGTCGATCAGTCTGATGCCGGCAAGTTGTCCGCAGCGTTTCGGCGCCACCTGGTCCTCGAGGTGGATGGCGGCGACGCCGGCCTGAATGTGCTCGCGGACGGTGCGATGGATGTTGGACGGTCCGCCGTAGCCGGTATCGGCATCGGCGATGATCGGGATGCTCACGGCGCGCGCCATATTGCGGGCGTGCTCGGTCATCTCGGTCTGCGACAGGAGGCCGATGTCCGGCGTGCCGAGACGGCTCGCGGTTGCCCCCAATCCGGTCATGTAGACGGCCGGGAAGCCGGCGCTCTCGACGAGGCGTGCCGAGAGCGCATCCATTGCGCCGGGTGCCATTACGATTCGACCAGAGCCGAGGAGGGAGCGGAGTCGCGCAGCCGGAGTCATGAGCTTCCTCTTTCGTCATCGCGAGGGTTGCCGCGAGGACAGTGCCCGACGGCTCCGATACGCCAGAATTCCGGGCTTCCGAAGACCCGTCCAGACGGCATCAGGCTCCCAGAGCTGGCATCGGGGCTCATTATCATGGTGGCTCCACCGATGCATCCGGCCGTGCCCTGGATCGCGGTCGTCTTGACGGCGCCACACCGGGCCTCCAAAGAGGCGGCATGCGCAACATGATCGACCAGCTCATATCCGATCCGACGCTCGGAGCGCTCAGGCGCTCGCTCGAGGTCTACTATGGCGATCCGGGGCGGGACGGCGCCATGGATCGGCTCTATGCGCAGTTCGTCAAGCCCGGCGGTCTCGCGTTCGACATCGGCAGTCATGTCGGCGACCGCATCGGGGCTTTCCGGCGTCTCGGGGCCCGCGTGGTGGCTCTGGAGCCGCAGCCGGACTGTGCACGGGTCATCCGCGCCCTCTATGGCAGCGACGCATCCGTGGTTCTCGTCGAGGCGGCGTGCGGCCCGCGTCCGGGAACCATCACGCTGCATGTCAATTCTGCGAACCCCACCGTAACCACGGCCTCGCGCGAGTTCGTGGCCGCCGCGGACGGGGCCGGCGGATGGGAAGGACAAGTCTGGGACCGGGCCATCGAGGTCCCGGTGACGACGCTCGACGAGCTGGTCGAACGGCACGGAATGCCCGATTTCGCGAAAATCGACGTCGAAGGTTTCGAGGCGGACGTGCTTTCAGGTCTGTCGAGACCTATCAAGGCGCTGTCATTCGAGTTCACCACGATCCAGCGAGACGTCGCACAGCGCTGCATCGATCGGCTCGCGGCACTTGGCCCCTACCGGCTGGATGTGGCGCTCGGCGAGAGCCAGCAACTCACGTTCGGGAGCTGGATCACGGCGGCGGAGATGTCAGCACACATCGCGAGCCTGCCGCATTCCGCCAACTCGGGCGATGTCTACGCCATCCTTCCCTGACGGCTGTCCCGCGCGGGATGCCGGTCCACGATCAGCAGCAAGCCACCACTGGAGACGACAGATGTTCGCCGTCGAGGTTCGCGATCGCATCATGATTGCCCATTCGCTGCCCGATCCGTTCTTCGGCCCGGCGCAAGGCATGCACGGCGCCACCTTCGTGGTGGACGTGGCCTTCTTCCGCGAGAAGCTCACCGCGCAGAATGTCGTGGTCGACATCGGTGCCGCGCTGGACGTGTTGTCCAAGACGCTGAAGCCGCTCGCCTACAAGAACCTGGACGAGATCCCCTCGTTCAAGGGGAAGCTGACGACGACCGAGTTTCTCGCAAAGCACATTTTCGACAGCGTCGTCGAGGCCGCCCGGAGCGGCGCGCTCGGCGAGGACGGTCGGGGATTGTCCCGCGTTCGCGTGACCTTACATGAGACCGATCTCGCGCGGGCCTGGTTCGAGGGGCCGGTAACGTAGAAGAAGGCGGTAAAATTGGCATTGATTTGCGGCCTGAGCGTCTTTAGACGCGACGTAGGGGCGATCGCATGGGGTGATCGGATTCCCGGCGCTTGAGAAAGCGGGCATCATGGCACCAGTCTCCTTCCTGATTCCCGGCGATCTCTCATTGCCGACAGGCGGGTATGCCTACGACCGCAGGGTTCTTGCTCTTCTCTCCGCCTACGGGGTTCTCGCGCATCATGTGGCACTGTCGGCGAGCTTTCCGTCGCCGACAGCCACCGATCTGGCTACGACCGCCGGCACCGTCGCCGGCTTGCCGACAGATGCCATCCTTCTGGTCGATGGGCTGGCGCTCGGCGCCATGCCGGGGGATCTCGTGCGCGGTTTTCGCCGGCGCCT
>JBFWQN010000646.1:0-2937 GCA_050249405.1 Hyphomicrobiaceae bacterium
GGATCGGAGCCGAGCCTCTCGTAGAGCATGATGTCGACACGACCGTAGACGCCCTTCATCAGGCCCGTGCTGCTTGCGTGCTCATGGATCGGTGAGCGATGGCCGCCCGGCCAGATCTCGAGCAGGCACGGCGACTGGATGCGCTTGCCGAAGCAATCGACCCGAATGTACGTCGTCGTTGGATCGCTGACACCCGTGCGCGCAGCCTTCGCCTCGAGCAGCTTCCGCAAGGCTCCGCGCGGCGAGTTCAGGCTTGCCCGGATCGCCTCCTGCTCCCAGTAGCTGAGCCGCAGCCCGGCAGCGCGCCGATAGAGGTCGAACGCCGCCTCGGGCACCTCGTGCAGACGGCCATAGTCGTAGACACGGGTCGGATTGAAGATCAGCGGCGACGGCGAAAGATGATCGACGGCCTCTCTCAGCCTGACCGCCTCCTCCAGCCCGATGCCGAATGCAGCAAGGCACCCCTCCGAAATCGCCCCCCGCCGGGCTCCCGTCGTCTCAGCCAATGTTTCGCCTCCTCGAATGCCGCCGAAAGGATGCTGCCCTGCCTTGCTTGAACGCCCGTCGGGCTCTGGCTACGATCACCTGGGCACGGAGCCGGGACAAGATATCCGCGGAGACGATTTTTGGCGAAAGTGGCTGTCGTTGGCGGGGGTGCGGCCGGTGTCGGCGCCGCGATCGCATTACGCAAGGCGGGCATGGACGTTGCTCTTCTGGAAGCCGGCACGAGCCTCGGTGGCCACTGCAACGCTGTTTCCGTACCCCTCTGGGACGGTCGAGCCTTCCGCATCGATGCGGGGGTGCGCGAGATCGCCTCGCCGTTCTCGGCCAGGCTGACGGCACTTGTCGAGGAGCTCGGGTTGAGCCTCGCATCCGCCGGCGAGGACATCGCTTGTCATTCTCCCGAGCGCACCCCGCTGTGGTTCACGCGTGACGGAAAGCCCTATTTCCGCGGCGACGTCGGAAATGCCGAGAGGCTGATTGCCGATATCGGCCGGTTCGAGCAGACCTGCAGCGAGGCCGTCGACGATCCGACATTCTCGCAATGGACGGTGCGCCAATATCTCGACGCACGCGACTACTCGCAGGAATTCCGCAATTTCTATTTCCTGCCTCGCGCTGCGGCCGACCTCTCAGCCGCCACGAGCGCAATCGCGGAGCAATCGATCGCCGGCGTGGTCGGCTCCTGGCTTGCCCACGCCGGCGCGCGACCGGGCGGCCGGCGCGTCACGGTTGCCGGTGGCATGCACACCCTCTGGGGCGCGGCCGAGCGATGGCTGCGCGGCAGGGAGGTAGCCTTGCATCTCGCCACGCGCGTCGCCGGCATAGCGCGTACCGCCGACGAGGTGCACGTCCGGATCGTCGATAGCGGCAAGGCGAGCCGCACGCTCGTCTTCGATCACGTTGTCCTCGCGGTCGGCGCGTCCGATGCCGCAGCCCTGCTCTCCGACGCCACGGCCGAGGAAAAGCAGCTCCTTTCATCCTTCCCGACCCGAAAGGCCCGGCTCGTCGTGCACCTCGATGCGAGCCTGCTTCCGGCCGATGCCGCAACGTGGGGAGCACGCAATTATCTCTGCGGCACGGGTGCAGGAGCCCGCTCGATGACGATTTTCGTCAACCGTCATGCCGCACTTCCGCCGTCTCTGCCGGACGTCTTCGTCACCACGGCGCCCGACAAGGAGCCCGATCCGTCCCGCGTGATTGTCGACCGGGTGGTCGAGCATCCGGTGCGCGCCGCCGGCACCGAGACGGCGCTGCGGGCGCTGGACGAGTTGCAGGGGCTCCGGCGCACGTGGCTTTGCGGTGCCTATCTGCGCGAGCCGTTCACGCATGAGCAGGCTTACGCGTCGGGCGCCGATATCGCCGGGCGGCTCGTTGCGGCCGTGGCCGACGCCTCTCGGAAATTCCTCTCCGGCGAGCCGGACGCCGGCCGGGGCTTCGACGACTTCCTGCGCGAGATTCCGATGCTCGCCGGGCTCGATGCGTCCGCACTCGTCGCGCTGCAGCTATCCGCCGAGCCGTTCCGTATCGATGCCGGCACCGTGCTGTTCAGGCAGGGCGACGCAGCCGACAAGGTGTATCTCGTCAAAAGCGGTGAGATCGACATCGAGCGGCGCGTGCCGGGCGACCGCCATGTCCGCGTCGCTCGGCAGGGCCCGCGCACCACGGTCGGCGAGATGGGGCTGCTCGACCGGGGCTGGCGCTCGGCACGCGCCGTCGCCGCGACGCCCGCCACCGGCTATGCGGTCTCGGAGGACCAGTTCCGGCTGCTGCGCGGCGACCGGCGGCCGGCGGCCTTCGCCGTGATGAACGCGTTTCGCTGCGAGATCGCCCGGCGAGCGCGGGCCACGGTTTCTGAGATCGCCAGGCAAATGACGGGAGTGGGGCCGACTCCGGATGGTTCCTTCATAGCGGCCGAGGCCGGGCCTTGGCCGGCACCGTCCAAGGCCTCCTCGTTCGACCTGCGCGTGCTCGCGGCGGTGCCGTTCTTTCGCGGCTTTGCGCCGGCCGACCTCGACGAGCTCGTGGCACCGCTTCGCCGCTACGATTTCGACAAGGGGCACCGCGTCTACGAGGCCGGCGAGACGACGCACGGATGCCTGATCGTCGTGCGCGGCGCCCTGGCGCTGCAGTTGCCGCGCGCCGCGGGCTCCGCGCCGTTCGCCGTGCTCGGCCCGGGCCGCATCGCCGGCCAGATCGGGCTGCTCGACCCCGGCCCCCACCCGCTCGCCTGTGTCGCGCGCGAGCCCACGATCGCCTTCGAGGTCGACAGCGTCACCTTCGATATCTGGATGCGGGGCGGCTCGAAGGTCGCCCTGCAGTACTTCGAAGGCGTGACGGAGGCGACCGTCGCCGTCCTGCGCAAGGCGAGCGCCCATCTGGCACGGCTCGCGCCCGATGCGGCCCTTACGCCCCCCGAGCACGCGGCTGCCAACT
>JBFWQN010000647.1:0-2929 GCA_050249405.1 Hyphomicrobiaceae bacterium
TACGGCACCATCGGCATGCACCACGAGATGCGCTATCCGGGCCGGCCCTACAAGAACGCGACGCGGCTCACGAACCCTGACTTCGCCATGTGGGCCCGCTCGTTCGGCGCCGAGGGTATCACCGTCACGGACGAGAAGGACGTGGCCGCCGCCGTGGCCCGCGGCTTCGCCATCAAGGATCGGCCCGTGGTGCTGCACTTCAAGACCTCGGCCGACCAGATGAGCGCCTGGCGTCGGCGGAAGTAGGCGAAAAAAGGTGGCGAGCGCAGGGGAGCTGCCCCTGCCTTCCGCCACTGCGCCACGGGCGTTTTGGAAACCCGTTTCGAGAGAGAGACCGATGCCAAGGAAGTCCCCCGCCGAGCTGCGCTCCGCCCGCTGGTTCGCGCCTGACGATCTGCGCTCGTTCGGCCACCGCAGCCGCATGAACCAGATCGGCTATGCGGTGGAGGAGTTCGCGGGCAAGCCCGTGATCGGCATCATCAACACATGGTCGGACTTCGCCCAGTGCCACGCGCATTTCAAGCATCGCGTCGACGACGTGAAGCGCGGCGTGCTGCAGGCGGGCGGCTTCCCGGTCGAGCTGCCGGCGATCTCGCTCTCAGAGAGCAAGGTGAAGCCGACCACCATGCTCTACCGCAATTTCCTCGCCATGGAGACGGAGGAGCTGATCCGCTCGCATCCGGTCGACGGTGCGGTGCTGATGGGTGGCTGCGACAAGACCACGCCCGGCCTCATCCTCGGTGCCATCTCGTCGGGCGTGCCGTCGATCTTCATGCCGGCGGGCCCGATGCTGCGCGGCAATTGGCACGGCAAGACCCTCGGCTCGGGCTCCGACGCCTGGAAGTTCTGGGACGAGCGGCGCGCCGGCAACATCTCCGACAAGGACTGGGGCGAGATGGAGATGGGCATCGCCCGCTCCTACGGCGTGTGCATGACCATGGGCACGGCCGCTACCATGACGGCGCTGGCCGACGTGATCGGCCTCTGCCTGCCGGGCACGTCGTCGATCCCCGCCGCCGATTCCAACCACGTTCGCATGGCGTCCGCCTGCGGCCGGCGCGTCGTCGACATGGTGTGGGAGGACCTGACGCCCGCGAGAATCCTCACCGAGGGTGCCTTCCGCAACGCCATCACGGTGGCGATGGCCATGGGCTGCTCGACCAATGCCGTGATCCACCTCATCGCCATGGCACGGCGCGCCGGTCACGCCATCGGCCTCGAGGACTTCGACGCCGCGAGCCGCAAAGTTCCCGTCATCGCCAACATCCGGCCGTCCGGCGACAAGTATCTGATGGAGGATTTCTATTACGCGGGCGGCCTGCTCGGCCTCATGTCGCGGCTGAAAGGCCAACTCGACCTCGGCCAGATCACGGTCGCCGGCGAGAGCTGGGCCAAGAGCCTCGAGGGCGCGGAGGTCTATAACGACGACGTCATCCGACCGCTCGACAAGGCCATCTACCAGGAGGGCGCCCTTGCCATGCTGAAGGGCAACATCGCGCCCGATGGCTGCGTGATCAAGCCGTCCGCCGCCGAGCCGCGGCTGCTCAAGCATACGGGCCCAGCCTATGTGTTCGACGACTATGCGCAGCTCAAGAAGGAGATCAACCGCGAGGACCTGCCGGTCACCCAGGACAGCGTGCTGGTTCTCAGGAACGCCGGTCCGCAGGGTGGCCCCGGCATGCCCGAATGGGGCATGATCCCGATCCCGACCAAGCTCGTGCGCCAGGGCGTGCGCGACATGGTGCGCATTTCCGACGCGCGCATGTCGGGCACCAGCTACGGCGCCTGCATCCTGCATGTCTCGCCCGAGAGCTATGTCGGCGGCCCGCTGGCGCTGATCCAGACTGGCGACAGCATCACGCTCGATGTGGCAGCGCGCACGCTGAATCTCGAGGTCTCCGAGGCAGAGCTCGCCCGCCGCCGTGCTGCCATGCCCGCGCCGAAACCCCGCTACGAGCGCGGCTACGGCTGGATGTTCTCGCAGCACATCAAGCAGGCGCACGACGGCTGCGACTTCGACTTCCTCGAGACAGGCTTCGGTGCGACTGTCCCGGAGCCCGATATCTATTGACGTCGTCGTTGCCGAGGTCGAGCCGGGCAAAGCTGGCGCCGGGCTCGATCGGGCAACCGCCGATGCCGATGCCCACGGACGCGGAGTGGAGAGGTCGTGCGACTTGGCCCGCACGTCCGTCGGTGCACGTCCGCAAGTCCATGTCCGCCAGTCACAGCCGCAGCGCGGCCGACTGGCCACCGAAGCCGCTACAACGCCTCACCGTGACGCCCGCAACCCGCACAGGACGCAACAGATGCTTGCGTGTCCCGCCTCACGCCTTTATACACCCCGAACGCCGCCGAGGCGGCGGCCCTGCCTCTCGGTCCTGGGGGATCGTCTAATGGTAGGACTGCAGACTCTGACTCTGCCTGTCTAGGTTCGAATCCTAGTCCCCCAGCCAATGAAATCAAATAGTTAGAGGGCGCCCCAGAGAGCCTCGCTCGTTCCAGCTACCACCTAGCTACCACGAACGAGAGTAAAGGAGCGGTGATCCAAGGGTCTTCAGGCTGTCTGATTTGGATGCGGACAGCGTTCCGATGGCCCGGTCAACAGCGCGACCAGCGCTACCCCTGGCGGCTGGCAGTTTGTGCCTCGCACACAAACTGGTCCATGTTCCAGATCCTCTACCGACGAACTCGGGACGTCGTGTGAACGAGTCGAGATGCAGAGCAAGCGGTCGTCGCGGCAGAGAGTCGATCCGCTGAATGATCGTTGAAATGGCACGTTTGCTTCACACTTCGCAGCGGACATCGACATCGCCGATGTTGGATCGGTCTGATAAGATGACCCCGCTGGGGGCCTACCCTCGCACATGCAACAGTGTGGCTATTTAACCACTTTGTGGTCTACACTGGAGCATAGGAGGCCAGTGGCGGT
>JBFWQN010000648.1:0-2902 GCA_050249405.1 Hyphomicrobiaceae bacterium
TAGCGCTCGGCGCAGCCGGCGCGGCTGGCCAGTTCGTGCGAACTGAGCGGTCCGGCCCCGGCCATCGCCTTGTAGAGGCCGAGCCGGTTGCCGAGGCTCACCATCACGCCGCCGTAGCCGGCCGAGAGGTCGCCGACGGCGCGCGCGACCAGCGCGTCGAGCTTTGCGGGATCGAGTATCGAGGGTTGAAGGCTGTCCATGTCGATGTCTCCTGTTCACTCGCCCGAGGGATCCGAGGCGTGGCGCAGCATCGCCGTTGCGGCGTGCGAACAGCAGAGCCGGGCTGTCCAGAATCGGGCGATTCGTGCCACGCGGCGTCCACCGCTGCGTGGCGCAGCCATGGTGTCTGCGTTAGTCTTCCGTTCCTGCATTCCGGGACTTGAAATGCCGTCTCACATCGCTCCGGCCGGGTCGGAGCCGCTCAAGGTGAGCCTCGTCGCCGTTCCCGAGGCCGTCGTCTCGACGCTGAGTGGCATCTTCGATGTGATGAACGCCTTCTCGATGATGCCTTCCTTCGGCAAGACCGCGCCGCCCTTTCGGGTCGAGATCGTGGGGCTCCGGCCAGGCCCGCTGCAACTCGCCAGCCACGTGCCCGTCACGGTCCAGCGCGGCATCGATGTGCGCGATGCAACCGACATCGTCATCGTCCCCTCGATCCTGCTCGGGCCGAACGGCTGGCAGAAAGGCCGGTATCCCGAGCTGGTCGAGTGGTTTCAGGCGATGCATCGTCGCGGCGCCCTGTTGTGCTCGGCCTGCTCGGGAATCTTCCTGCTCGCCGAGACGGGGCTCTTCGACGGCATGGACGCGACCGTGCACTACGGATACGGCCCTGCCTTCGCGGCCACCTTCCCGGAAGTGCCGATCCATCCCGAGCGCGTGCTGGTCATTTCCGGCAAGCGCGAGGAGCTGATCACGTCGGGCGCCTCCATGACCTGGCACGATCTGGTCCTGTATCTGATCGCTCGCCATGCCGGGGCGACGGCGGCACAGGCCGTCGCCCGCTTCTTCGCGCTGCAATGGCATCAGGACGGGCTCGCCCCCTATATCGTCTTCGAGGGGCGCAAGGATCACGGCGACCTCGCCATCCAGGCGGCCCAGAACTGGATCGCCGGGCATTTCTCGGTCGCCAATCCGCTGGAGGAGATGATCCGCCGGGCCCGGCTCGGCGAGCGCACGTTCAAGCGCCGATTCACGACCGCGACCGGCCTCAGCCCGATCGCCTATGTGCAGCGGCTGCGGATCGAGGATGCCAAGCGCCGCCTCGAGCGAACCGAGGCCTCTGTCGATGAGATCAGCTGGCAGGTCGGCTACGAGGAGCCTGCTTTCTTCCGCCGCCTCTTCAAGCGAGTCACCGGCCTGGCGCCGGGGAACTACCGCCGGCGCTTCAAGATTCCCGACTACGCCCGGCCGCGGCTGAAGAGCTAGTGCACAATCCGGCCAGCTGGAATCGGCTGGGCGGATTGTGCCGAGGTCAATCCGCCGTCACGCCGGCCTGCTCGGCGACGCGCTGGACCTCGTGGTCGAACAGCTCGCGCAAGCGGCGCACGGTCGACAGGTCCTCCGCCTTGGCCGCCCGCTCGACGGCCTCGGCGATCCGGCGCAGCGCCAGGGCGCCGATCATGCCCGAGGCGCCCTTCAGGCGGTGGGCGGCGCGGGCGATCGCCGTGAAGTCGTCGGTGCCCGTGATCTCGCGCGTGGCTTCGCGGGCGGTGTCGAGGAACTCGCGCTCGACCTCGGCCAAGGTCCGCGGGTCGTCGCCGAACAGCTCGACGAGCTTGTCGCGGTCGTATGCCTGGTCGGAGCCCTCGGTCATGCAGCGCCCTTCAGCCAGACATCGAGGGTGGCTCGCAACTGCTCGATGCCGATCGGCTTGGTGATGAAGCCGTCCATGCCGACCGCGCGGCTGCTCTGTTCCTGGTCCTCCAGCGTGCTGGCGGTGACGGCGAGGATCGGCGTGCGCGGCCTGCGCTCGGCCGCCTCGCTGGCGCGGATGCGGCGCGCCAGCTCGAAGCCGTCCATGGTCGGCATCTGCAGGTCGGCCAGCACCAAGTCGTAGCCGCCGTTGCGCCACAGCTCGAGCGCCTCCTCGCCGCCCGACGCGGAATCGGTCGTGGCGCCGGCCAACTCAAGTTGCCGCGCCAGGATCTTGCGATTGACCGAATTGTCGTCGACCACCAGGACGCGGCCATGGAGCGGCGCCACGCGTGGCGGCGTGCTCGCCACGACGTCGACCGTGCGATCCACCGCCCGGGCAACGGCGCGGACCAGCGCGTCGCGGCGATAGGGCCGCGGCAGGTAGATTGCAGCGTCACGTCCGGTGACGCGGATGCCGACGAAACTGCCATCGGGATCGATCGCCACCTCGGCGCCGGCGTCCGCGAGATAACGGGCGATGGCGCAGGCTTCATCGGCGTCGGGCAGGGCCACGGCCAACGACAGGCCGCGCAGGGTCGGATCG
Organism: Hyphomicrobiaceae bacterium; assembly: GCA_050249405.1. Classification (GTDB taxonomy): domain Bacteria; phylum Pseudomonadota; class Alphaproteobacteria; order Rhizobiales; family Hyphomicrobiaceae. The sequence goes on from JBFWQN010000648.1 coordinate 2,459, forward strand.
ACGCGGATCGCGGGAGCCGCCGCGCCCAGCCGCACGGTGACGATGAAGGTCGAGCCCTCGCCCGGCTTGCTCATGACCTCGACGCCGCCCTGCATGGCCTCGGCGAGGCGGCGCACGATTGACAAGCCGAGGCCGGTGCCGCCGAAGCGGCGCGTGGTCGAGCTGTCGGCCTGGACGAACGGCTGGAACAGGCGATTGCGCTGCTCGTCGGTGAGGCCGATGCCGGTATCGGCGACCTTGATGCGCAGCATGCCGTCGCCGGCATTCTCGAGCGACAGCCGCACCGACCCCGTCTCGGTGAACTTGATGGCGTTGCCCAGCAGGTTGAACAGGATCTGCTGCAGGCGCAGCGGATCGCCGATCACGCGGTCGGGCACGTCGGCCGCGACATAGGCGACGAGGCTGAGGCCCTTGGCCACCGCCTGCGGCGCCAGCGTCTCGGCG
>JBFWQN010000649.1:0-2900 GCA_050249405.1 Hyphomicrobiaceae bacterium
GCATCGAGCCGCCGGTCTTCATCAGCGGGGCTGCACGCTTTGCCACCTCGGTGAAGGAGAAGCAGGAGATCACCATAGTGTTGGTGAAATTCTCGCGCGAGGTGTCAGAATACCTTCCCTGCAACTCGCGACGGTCGGAGAACGCCAGCGCATGCACGATGAAGTCGAGGCCGCCCCACGTTTTCTCGATCTCTGTGAAAACCTGGTCGACGCTGGCGAGGTCCCCCACGTCGCAGGACACGATGATGTCCGAGCCCACCGACTCGGCGAGCGGCACGGCACGCCGGCCGAACTGCTCACCCTGATAGGTGAAGGCCAGCTTGGCACCGTGGGCGGCGCACGTGCGGGCGATGCCCCAGGCTATGGAACGCTCGTTCGCTACGCCCATGACGAGGCCGCGCTTTCCGGCGAGCAGCGGACCGGGCTTGATTATGTCTTTTTGGGTCATGAGCTTATCCGATCCTGCCCGTTCCTGCCGCCGCACAACCTCGAGCCAGGCGCTGCCCGGCCCCTCGAGCCGAACTCCGGCCCACTTGCTCCTGCCCCAGTGTTCCATGACTTCGCGACCTGTCTCGGCCACGAAGGCCGGCTGGCCGCGACAGCCTCAACTCGCGTATCGGAACTCAGGCATCGCGGCGGAACACGAGAGTCGCATTAGTGCCTCCGAAACCAAAACTGTTAGAGAGCACACAGTTAAGCTGACGCTCGATGCGCTCGCGCACGATCGGCACGTCAGCGAAGGCCGGGTCGATCTCATCGATGTTGGCACTCTCGGCGATGAAGCCGCTCGACATCATCAAAAGCGAGAAGATCGCCTCCTGCACACCGATGGCGCCGAGCGAGTGACCGCTCAACGACTTCGTCGACGAGATGGGCGGAATGGCCTTGCCGAATACCGTTCGGATCGCCTCGATCTCCTTGGCATCGCCGACCGGCGTGCCCGTCCCGTGAGGATTGATATAGTCGATGGCTCCCTCGACGCCCTTGCCGTCGAAACCGTCGAGCGCCTTCTGCATGCAGCGGACAGCGCCCTCGCCGGACGGCGCCACCATGTCGAAGCCGTCGGACGTCGCGCCGTAGCCGACCACCTCACCGTAGATTCGTGCGCCGCGCGCCTTGGCCCGCTCGCGCTCCTCGAGCACGAGGACGCCCGCGCCGCCTGCGATGACGAAGCCGTCGCGGTCCTTGTCGTAGGCACGGCTCGCCCTCGCGGGCGTATCGTTGAACCTCGACGACCTGGCACCCATCGCGTCGAACATGCTTGAGAGCGTCCAGTCGAGCTCCTCGCAGCCGCCGGCGAACATGACGTCCTGCTTGCCCCACTGGATCAGCTCGGTCGCATTGCCGATGCAGTGGGCGCTGGTCGCGCAGGCCGACGAGATCGAGTAGTTCGTGCCCTTGACCTGGAATGCCGTGGCAAGCACGCCGGACGGCCCCGAGCACATCGCTTTCGGCACCTCGAACGGGCCGATCCGCTTCGGGCTCTTGTTGGTGCGCGTGGTATCAGCGGCCGCCACGATAGCGACCGTCGATGGCCCGCCCGAGCCCATGATGATGCCGGTGCGATCGTCCGAGACCTCGGCAGGGGACAGGCCGGCGTCGCGGATCGCCTGGTCCATCGCGACGTAGTTCCAGCCCATGCCGGCATTCATGAAGCGCTTGGCCTTGCGCGGAACGGCGCTCTCCCAATCGAGCCGAGGCGCGCCATGAACCTGGCATTTGAAACCGAGCTCCGCGTAGGACTCCGCGCGAGTGATCCCGGAGCGACCCTCTCGCAGGGACGAGAGAACCTCCTGCGTGTTGTTGCCGATGGACGACACCACGCCCATCCCGGTCACCACGACGCGTCTCATCTCCCGGCACCCCTCCATGCTGCGCGTCCGCGGGTACCGACCCGCCACGCGCGTCGAACAGATCGCAGCCACGCTGCTCCCGCTTCGCGAGCCGGACTTAAGCCGCCTCGCCTGCCGGCGTGGCGCCGGCCTCGAACAATCCCACCTTCAAGTCGGTAGCGGCGTAGATCGTTTCGCCATCCGCTTTGACGAAGCCGTCGGCGATCGCCATCTTCAACCGCCTGTGTATCACCCGCTTCATATCGACGACATACTCGATGCGCTTGACCGACGGCAGCACCATGCCGGTGAACTTGACCTCGCCGACGCCCAGCGCACGTCCCCGTCCAGGGGCCCCCATCCAGCCCAGGAAAAACCCCGTCAGCTGCCAGAGCGCATCGAGCCCGAGACAGCCGGGCATGACCGGATCGCCCTTGAAATGGCACGCAAAAAACCAGTCACAGGCCGGATTGCCAGCGATATTCATCTCGGCCACGATCTGACCTTTGCCGTGCGGTCCCGCCGTCTCGCCGATGGAAGCGATCCGCTCGAACATGAGCATCGGCGGCAATGGGAGCTGGGCATTGCCGGGACCGAACAGCTCGCCGCGGCCGCAGCGCAGCAGGTCCTCATACTCGAAGCTCGAACGTCGCTCTGCCATGCCGCGCTCCCACCGACCAGGTTACCTCGCCCCTCCGCGCGCCGAAACCCGGCCGCTCGTCAGGTGGAGCGCCCCCGCCCCGTCAGGCCGCGTAGGTATCACAACCGCCCACGGTCAAAAAGGCGTCATACGCGCCGCTTTCCAAGGCGATCGGGCCACCCAGTTGCCCCTTGGCGCCATCGAGCGTAATATCTGCCGCTTGTCAATGAACCAAGCGTCGTAGAAAGATCGCAGAGCGTCGAGGCAAGGCGCGGCGGGGCGAGGCCCGGCCGCGTGTTTGGAGCGGACAAGGTGGACGGCCCTCTGGTAACAATCCGGACCGAGCAGGAAATCCGGTAAATGCTGCTCGACGCGAGCCTCAGGCCCACGCGTCAGCGCGTGCTGCTGGCCATGCGCCGGGTCGGAAA
>JBFWQN010000650.1:0-2894 GCA_050249405.1 Hyphomicrobiaceae bacterium
CTATGGCTCCTCGTCGGCCTCGAGCTGCGGCTACATGAACATCAACACCAGCGACTGGGAGGTGAATACCATTCAGCCTCTGTCGAGCGACCGCACCATGCTGAAGCGGCGCATCGACAAGCTCTCTGTGGCAGGCTCGACAGCCGGCCAGATGGGCACCGCCTGGGCCTGGTACATGCTGTCGCCGAACTGGGCGTATCTCTGGCCGGAGGCGAACCGTCCGACCGCATACCACGCCGAGAAGACGCAGAAGATCGCGATCCTCATGACCGACGGCGAGTACAACACCGGGCACTGCAACGGCGTCGTCGCCAAGGACAGCGGAACGGGCAGCGGCGGCAACACCACGAAGATCAACTGCAATGCCAACAACACCAACTCCGACTCGCAAGCCGACCAGCTCTGCGCCGCGATGAAGCTGAATACCGGGATCACCGTCTACACGATCGGCTTCGACCTCGGCGGCAACACCACGGCGATCAATACGCTCCGCAACTGCGCTTCCGACACGTCCAAGTTCTACAATGCAGACGACGGCGACGCGCTGCGGCAGGCCTTCAGGGACATCGCCCTGCAGATCGCCAAGCTGAGGCTGTCACAGTAACGGAGGACGAGGAGCGAACTACACTTCTCCTGCACAGACGGCGGCCGGGGCCCAAGCGGAGCCCCGGTCGCTGTTTTGCGTCGGCAGCGCGAGAATCGATTTTCTCCACCTTCGATATTCTGCACCTTGACTTTGCGCGGCACCATGTCGCAATCTGAGATGGCACTCGACATCGAGGCCTTAGTGCCGATGCCGCTGCAATCGAGCAGACGGCGGGCGCTCCGGGCTGATGAGGCACATCTGGCCAGGCCATATGATCCTGGCTCCAGTCGCTGCCATCGATGCGGAGTGCGGACCAGCTGACGCAGGAGGGGAGATGACCCCACCGGGCAGTAGATGCGGTCCCGCCGCTGCGGGACCAGGGCGCCCAGCCGCTGGTGCCGTGTGAGCCGGCGGCGAGCGCTTCCGATCAAGCTCTGAACTTGATTGAAAGGGGCTCGCAGAGCCCCCCGCTGAAGTGTCGGCTCGACCGGCACGAGATGGTCGCCGCGTGGCGGCTGCCCCGCTACTGCCGAGGCAAGGCGGGGCCACTCCTTTCCTCACCGCCGGAAGGGTAGCTGGATGGCGGATGGCGCCTCCGGCCCGCTACCGGGATGCTCGAGCGCAGGACGTCGACGATGGCCGTGATCGCGATGACGCGGGAGATGGGAACGCTCGGTCGCGACGTGGCCGCCGGGTTGGCCGATCGGCTCGGCCTGCAGATCGTCCACCACGAGCTCGTCGAGAGCGATATCGCGGCCCGCTCCGGTCTGCGCGAAAGCGAGGTGCACCGGTTCCTCGAGGGCGAGGTCTCGCTCATCCAGCAATGGCGCATGGACAAGCAGCGCCTGTCGCATTTCACCGCGCAGCAAATTCTCGAGCTGGCGGCCCGCGGCAACGTGCTGATCCGCGGCTGGGGCGCCACGTACCTGCTGCGAGATGTGCCGCATGTCGTTTGCGTGCGCATCTGCGCCCCACTGGAGTTCCGCACGCGTGTGCTCATGCAGCGTCTCGGGATGAACGACCAGGCCGCCGCCCGCCGCGAGATCGAGCGCAGTGATGCTGCCCACAACGGCACGATGCAGCGGCTGTTCGGGGCCGACTGGACCGATGCGACGCTCTATGCCGCCGCTCTCAACACCGCTCACGTGCCGCCGCGCGACTGTGTCAGTCATATCGCGGCCCTGGTCGAGAGCGAGCCGTTCCGGGAGACCGAGCAGGCGCGCGCCCGGCTGATGGATCGGCTGGTCGAGACTCGCGTCCGCTCCGCGTTGCGTGACCGCTTCGATGCCGGCCCGAAAGCCATGGGCATCGACGTCGAGGTGGCAGGCGGTCAGGTGACGCTCACCGGCGCCGTCAGCGACGAGCGCATCATCGCCGAGCTCGTGCGATCGGCGAGCAGCGTGCCGGGAGTCGTGCGCGTGCAGAGCCGCATCGGCTATCTCTCGTTCTCGCGCAGCTCCAACTGATCGCCTGACGCGAGGCTCGCCCGGCTGCCTGGCCGTTGCTGGGGCATGGCGGAGCAGGGCAGCCTCGGGCATGATCGGGGCGTCCAGAGGAACCCCCGCATGCCGCTCCACATACCTGCCTCCGTCACGATCGTCGACGTCGCCGCCCGCGACGGCATCCAGAGCTTTCCACGCGCCGTCGATACCGACACCAAAGTGGCGCTGGTCGACCGGCTGTCGCAGACCGGGCTGCCAGTGATCGAGGTCACCGGGTTCGCGCACCCGCGCGTCATTCCCAACCTGAAGGACGCCGAGGAGGTGTGCGAGCGCATCACGCGCAAGCCGGGCGTCGTCTACCGCGGCCTCGTGCCCAACGCGCGCGGCGCCGAGCGCGGGATCAAGACCTCTCTCGACGAGCTTCTGGGCCTCATCACCGTCTCCGAGGCCTACAACAAGAAGAACCAGAACATGACGCTGGAGCAGGGCATCGAGGAGGCCATCCGCACGTTCCGCGTGGTCGAGGCATCGGGCAAGCGCTGGGTGATGGCGCTCGGCATGTCGATGTGGTGCCCCTACGAAGGGCGCATTCCGCCGGAGACCGTGCTCGGGCTGCTCGATCGCTTCCGCAATGCCGGCATGCGCCGGTTCTACCTTGCCGGCAGCCTCGGCATGGAGGACCCGCGCCACGTGTCCGAGCTGTTCGGCCGTGCGCTCGACCGGCACAAGGACATCGAGGTGGGCTTCCACGTGCACAACCTCGCCGGCACCGGACTCGCCAACGTCCTCGCCGCGCTCGATGCCGGGGCCGCGTTCGTCGAAGGGGCCATCTGCGGCATCGGCGGCGGCATCGCCATGCCGCACAC
>JBFWQN010000651.1:0-2891 GCA_050249405.1 Hyphomicrobiaceae bacterium
GTGACGAAGATCCTGGTCGGCACGCTCGTGCTCCGCCTTTTCGGCGTCCGCCTAGAGCAGGCTTTTCCGGCCGCCGTGGCGACGGGTCAGCTCGGCGAGTTCTCGTTTCTGATCGGCGCGGCTGCACTGGGCTCCGGCGCGATCACGCCCGAGCACTTCGGAGTCGTGCTCGTCGTCATCGTGGCGAGCCTGCTCTTGAGTCCGTTCTGGCTCATGACGCTGCACCGGCTCGCCCGCATGGGCGCCCCCGCTCATGCCCGCGTCGGCGCGCTGATCGAGGATGTCTATGGCGGCGAGATCGCGTCGCTCCGCGCGCTCGCGTCGAGCGCCTATGCGCGCGCCCGGCGCTTCGGCGAGGGCCTCGGCCGGCGCCGCCGCCCACCGCCGTCACCGCCGTCACCGCCGCCTGGGCCGAAGCGAGATTCGGACTTGACCCCCTTCTGACCTCCCATCAGGCTCAGGCGCCCCAGGTCGGGACCACCCGAGGGCTAAGAGAAAACTGCGACCAGAGAGAGGACGCCATGATCATCACCCGGTTTCGACGCCTCGCCACCTCGAGCGTCCTCGTCATCGGGCTCGGCGCAAGCGCGCTCGCGGCCCAAAGCGTCATCGAGCCGAAGGGCCAGGTCTTCGATCCCGCCAAGCTCGCCGGTGGCGATTACACGCTCGACCCGACACATGCGAATGTCGGCTTCATGGTGAGCCATCTCGGCATGTCGGCCTATCCCGGCCGCTTCGACAGCGTCACCGGCTCGCTCACCTTCAACAATGCGGACCTGGTGAAGAGCACGCTGTCGGTCACCATCGACGCCGCGAGCGTCAATGTGGTGAGCAAGAAGCTCACCGACCATCTTCAGAACAGCGACTTCTTCGACGTCAAGAAATACCCGGAGATCACCTTCAAGAGCACCAAGGTCGAGAAGATCGACGACAAGACGGGCCGCGTGACCGGCGATCTCAGCCTGCACGGCGTGACGAAGCCCGTCACCCTCGACGTGACCTTCAACGGCGGCACCAGGAACCCGATGAGCTCGGAGTCCATCCTAGGCTTTTCCGCGCGCGGCGAGATCAACCGCTCGGACTTCGGCATGACCTATATTCCGAAATTCGTCGGCGACCGTGTGGCCATCGTGATCGAGGCCGAGTTCGTCCAGCCGAAGAGCAAGAGACCGTAAGTGATTGCCGACATTGAGCGTTGAGGGTCATGAGCACGACACCTGACAGAGCCGGGGCGTATAGCACGCTGGCCATGACCCTGCACTGGCTCTTCGTGCTCATCTTCCTCGTCATGTTTCCGCTCGGCTACATCATGACCGGGCTCGAGCTGTCGCCGACCAAGCTTGCCGCGGTGTCCTGGCACAAATCGATCGGCATCACGGCTCTCTCCCTCGCCGTGCTGCGCCTGGGCTGGCGTCTCGTGCGTCCGCCTCCGCCCCTGCCGGCCGATCTGCCCCCGCCGCAGAAATTGGGCGCGCGGATCGTCCATTGGCTTCTTTACGGCGTGATCTTCGCGCTGCCCATGAGCGGCTGGCTGATGTCCTCGGCTGCCGGCTTCACCGTGAAGCCGTTCGGCCTGTTCGCCCTGCCCAATCTCGTCGACAAGGACAAGCCCACATTCCGGCTGCTCGTCGAGGTCCACGAGATCCTGGGCTATGTTCTGCTCGGCCTGATCGCGCTCCATGTCGGCGCCGCGCTCTATCACTATTTCGTCCGGCGGGACGGCATTCTCGGGCGCATGCTGCCGCTCGCGCGGATCGGGTGACGGCATCATGGCATTGGTTCGGACGGCTCTTCTGATCCTGCTCTTCGGCACAGGCTTCGCGCGGGCCGAGCCCGGCGACTGGACGCTCCTGCCCAAGGAGAGCCGGCTCGGCTTTCAAGCCACCGAGGAGGGTCAGCTCGCCGAAGGCGGCTTCGGCCGCTTCGGCGGCGTCATCCATTTCGACAAGGACCATCTCGAGCAGGCGCGTCTCGACATCGAGATCGATATGCAGAGTGTCATGAGCAGCTATGAGGAGATGCCGGCCACGCTCAAGACGGAGACCTGGTTCGACGTCGCCCGCTTCCCCAAAGCGCGCTATGTCTCGACCAAGATCAGCCCGGACGGCAAAGGCGGTTACCGCGCCGATGGCAGCCTGACGCTGCGCGGCGTCAGCGTGCCCGTCACCGTGGCCTTCCGCTTCGAGAGCTACGGCCCGAAGGCCTCCGACCCCAAGATTTTGCGGGCGGCGGCCAAGGGCGAGGCCCTGCTCAAGCGGACCGCCTTCGGCGTCGGGCAAGGCGACTGGAAGTCAACCGATGTTGTCGCCGATCCGGTGAAAGTCATCTTCACCCTCGCCGCGGAAAAGCCCGCAAACGGCTAACATTTCGGTTTAAGTTTTGCCGCCGTTCCCGGGCTCGTGTATTGTCGTCCGGCGGGGCAGGATGGGAACCGGCCTCGCTTGGGACGCCACTCGAGGGGGACGGGCATGCCCGACGTTGTCGTCGTTTGCGCGGATACGGACCGCCGGCTCGCGGATCGTCTGTCGACCGCGCTGCGCAAAGAGCAATTCCAGGCCTTCGTCGCCTCGGGCGAGCGCAACATCCGTTGCGACGAGCGCCTGTCGGCGGCCATCAACCAGGCCTCGAGCATCGTCGTCCTGTGGACGCCCTCGGCGCTCGAGGACAACGCCGTGCTCTACCAGGCGCGCACCGCGGACATCCGCAATGCGCTTGTGTCGCTCAGCGTCGACGGCTGCACGCCGCCGACCGAGTTCGACAACAACAGCACGACCGACCTCTCGCGCTGGGTTCGCGACGGCAGCCGCAGCACACTCGCGAGCGTGGTCGACATCGTGCGCACCCGCGCCGATCAAGCCCCCGGCGAAGGCCGCGAGGATTTCCTGCGCTCG
>JBFWQN010000652.1:0-2883 GCA_050249405.1 Hyphomicrobiaceae bacterium
CGGCGTCAGGTTCGGCATCACGATGGCGCGTGCGAACACGCGGGCGGTGAATGGCACGACGTGGCGAAGCACCTCGCCGTCGCGGAAGTGGACGTGCCAATCATCGGGACGTCGGATTGTCAGACTGCGCATCTCTCGCCTCCACACGTCGACTTGCCGAATGATACCGTGTCTAGCCGGTCAGGCTGGGACCGTCGAGGCCCACAGCCGTTGTCTCGTTTTTTGGATTGGCCGGCAATGCGTAATCAAACAGCAGCTCACGCCCATAATTGCACAAATAGCAAGCATCTCATCACTTCGGCTGAAGGTGCAAACATTGACAGCGGATGGCGTCACCGCTATTTTCTCAAAAAATATACAACCGCCGACGGCCTTCGGTGGAGCCGCTTTCGTGTTTGGCAGCGCAACCAAACGAACCAGGAGACCGAGCATGACCTCCAGACGCAGGTTCCTCCAGCTTTCCGGCGGCCTCGCCGCGATGGGGGCAGTGCCGCAGTTCGCACAGGCACAGGGCGCCGCCAAGTTCACGGCCAAGGTCGCGCACCTGGAATCCCCGCTGCAGCCGCGTCACAAGGGTCTGGAGAAGGTGGCCGCGCTCGTCAGCGAGCGCACCAAGGGCGAAGTCGAGCTGAAGCTCTATCCGGCCGCCCAGCTCGGGCCGGCAAGACAGGAGATCGAAGGCGTTCAATTCGGCGCCATCGAATGCACGGTGATGCCGGCCGCCTTCCTCGGCGGTTTCAACCCGGTGGTTTCGATCTTCGATATCCCGTTTCTCTATCCGGACGACCTCGCAAAGGCGAACGCGCTGCGAACCGGGCCGCTCGGTCAGTTCGTGCTCGACAGCTTCGCCTCTCGCGGCTTCGTGGCAACCACGCTCTGGCCGAACGGGCGCAAGTGCATGACGTCGAACAAGCCGCTGGCCGAACCGGAAAACTTCAAGGGACAGAAGTTCCGCGTGATGGATTCCAAGATCCTTATCGACCAGTTCGGCGCAGTGGGGGCGAGTGCCATCGCACTGCCGTTCGGCGAACTCTATACGGCGCTGCAGACCGGCGTCGTCGACGGGCAGGAGAACCCGCCCGATACCATCACGACAATGAAATTCAACGAGGTGCAGAAGTATCTCGTCGTTTCCAATCACGGTGCGATGGAAGATGTCGTGCTGTTCAACCCGGGCTTCTGGAACAAGCTGCCCGAAGGGCATCGCAAGATCGTCTCGACTGCATTCCTCGAGGTGAGGCCCGACGTGGAAGCAAGCAAGAGCAAGGCGATGGCCGATGCCTTGGAGCGCATCAAGGCGTCCGGAAAGACGGAAGTGCGCGAGCTTTCGGCAGCCGAGCGGACGGTTTGGCAGAAGCAGATGGCGCCGGCGGCAGAGGCGGCCTTCAAGCAGAGGGCGGGCGCGGACGGCGCCAAGGCGCTCGACATCTACCGCGCCGAGGTCAAGCGCCTCGGCATCTGAGGCAATGGCGATGCTCGCTTCCGCAATGGACGTCATCCGCCGCCTCGAGCGGGCGTTGCTCGCCGCCGTGATGCTCGGGATGGCGCTGCTCTACGTGCTGAATGTTCTCGTTCGCGAGCTCTGGCCGGGGCTCGCCTCCCAGCTCGCCTGGATCGAGGAGGCGACGCTGTTCGCGCTGGCGTGGCTCGTCTTCCTGGGGCTGGGCCTGACGCTGGAGCGGCGCCGGCACATCGCCATGACGTCCCTGGTGGAGCGCATGCCGGCCTGGCGCCGCAGGCTCGTCGAGACGGCGATCAACGGCGCCGGACTGGCATTCGCGGCGCTGCTCGCAAAGCTGAGCTTCGACCTCGCCGTATTCATTCTGGCGAGCGGCCAGGTAAGCCCGACGCTCGGCATCTCCACGGTCGTTCTCTACGCACCGATGCCGATCGGTTTTACATTGCTCGCGGTGCGCTACGCGCTGGAGCTGGTCGGGGCACAGAACCGCTTCGCAGTCGCGGAGCAGCCGGGGCACTGATGCCGATGACGGGATACCGAAGTATGCGCGAGAGGAGGACGTGCCGGCCATGACCGTCGTGCTCCTTTGCGTATTGGCGGCGGCACTCCTGTTGCTCGGGTTCGAGATGTTCCTGGTCATGGGCATCCCGAGCATCCTCGCCTGGCTGCTGCTCTATCCTTCGATCCCGCCACTCGTCATCGCCCAGAAGCTGCTCGGCGGCGTCAATGTCTCGACGCTACTCGCGATCCCGTTCTTCGTCCTGGCGGCCGAGATCATGGCCCGCGGCGTGATCGCGAAACGCCTGACACAGATTGTTCGGACCAATCTCGGACATCTGACGGGCGGCATCGGGCACACGACCGTCGCCTCCTGCATGGCCTTCGGTTCGGTGTGCGGTTCGGCGCCGGCAACGGTGGCGGCCATCGGCCGGCTGATGCATCCCGAGCTGACGAAAGCCGGTTATCCCGAGAGGTTCTCGCTCGGCCTCATCGCCTCGAGCGCGGAGAGCGCGCTGCTGATTCCGCCCAGCATCACGCTCATCATCTACGGCTGGCTCACGGGCACCTCGATCGCGGACCTGTTCGCGGCAGGCCTGGTGGTCGGCATCGTGCTCGGCCTGGCATTCATGCTGCAGGTCCACATCGTGACGCTGCGCCACGCTGCTGGGCGAGGTACGAAAGCCAGCCGGACGGAGCGGCTGGCTGCATTGCGTGACGGCGCCGTCGCGCTCGGGCTGCCGCTCATCATCCTGGGCGGCATCTACAGCGGCGTGTTCACTGCAACGGAGGCTGCGGCGGTCGCGGTCGTCTATACGCTGATCGTTGAGATGGGAATCTACCGGTCATTCGGCTTCAGCGCGCTGATCGAGGTCGCAGAAGGCGCGGCCGTGACGATCGTGTCGATCTTCATCCTGCTCGCAGTC
>JBFWQN010000653.1:0-2882 GCA_050249405.1 Hyphomicrobiaceae bacterium
GGTTCTCGGCCTGCCGGGCGTAGGGGCTTTCCGGATAGCGGGACACGAGCACCTTCAACTCGGCGAGCGCCCGGCGCGCAGCCGTTTGATCGTGAGCCGGATCCTTGATCTCGTCAAAATAGGACGATGCGATGACATGGTGGGCGAGTGCCGCATCCTTGCTGCCAGGATGCAGCGTGGTGTAGCGGCGGGCCGAGGCAATGGCCTCCGGGTATTTCTTGCCCTTGTAGTAGGCGAAAGCAGCCATGACCATGGCGCGGCGTGCCTCGGGCGCGTAGGGGTGGTCGCGGTCGAGCTCCTCGAAACGCTTCGCGGCCTCGTCGAAGTAGCCTTTCGACATGAACGCGTCCGCCTCGGCGTACATCTTGCCGGGCGGGTCCGGATTAAGCGCCTTGGTGATGTCGCTGGACGAGGTCGAGCAGCCCGCCGAAAGCAGCGCCGCCACGAGAGCCGCCGACAAGATGCCGCGGGCTCGACCATTCGACATCGTCCGGAATGTCATCGTCGTCCCCTCGTGTGGCGAGCCCCGTAGCGGCCCGGCCTCGTCGTGACGGCCCCTATCCGGGCCCTTGCCACATTCGCATCCGACAAGAGCCGAGCCCCAGGCTCATTCAGACTCGTTGCCGCGTCGAAACTGAGGCAAGTCCTCGTTCTGTGCCGCTGCGAATCACCCCGCATTGAGGTGGACCTAGCACGCCGCCGCCGATGGTGCATCGAGATGCGCGCGAGGGGCGGCGCCAATGCTGTGGGGACTGCTGGTCGCCGGTCGCATTTGGCGGTGGCGCGCCAGACGGCGCGCTCATGCCCAGTGAGATCAAGGACCCTCGGCGGCGTAGCTGACCATGCTGCTGGCGAACGGGCGCTCGATGGTGGCGACATCGCGGACGCGGGGAGCCTCGACAAGAGCCCAGGCCTCGGGGTCGGCGAAGAGCGATTGCAGCACGAGCGAGTTGAGACGGTGGCCGCCGCGCACCGAGCGGAAGGCGCCGAGCAGCGGGAGACCCGCGAGGGCCAGATCGCCGATGGCGTCGAGCATCTTGTGGCGAACGAACTCCTGCGGAAAGCGCAGGCCTTCGGAATTGATGATGCGGTCGTCGCCGATAGCCACCGTGTTATCGAGAGAGGCGCCGAGAGCGAGGCCTGATTTCCACAGACGCTCGACGTCGCTCATGAAGCCGAAGGTGCGGGCGCGAGAGATCTCGTTGCGGAAGTTGCCGGGATTGAGGTCGAGGCTCATCCTCTGGCGGCCGATGACGACGGACGGAAAGTCGATCTCGACGTCGAGATGGAAGCTCGAGTGAGGAGCGATCTCGCCGATCGAGTCGCCTTCCTCGACGCGGACCGTCTTCAAGACCTTGATGAATTTGCGGGGTGCGGGCAGCTCGCGGATGCCGGCCCTGTCGATCGCCTCGACGAAGGGTGCCGAGCTGCCATCCATGATGGGCACTTCCCGGCTGTCGATCTCGATGTAGCAGTTGTCGACCGAGAGGCCGCGAAGGGCGGAGAGAAGATGCTCCACCGTGGAGACGGTCACGCCGCGCTCGTCGCCGATAACCGTGCAGAGTGTGAGGTTTTTGACTGCTTTGTAGCTTGCCGCGATGTCCGCCGTAACGCGGCCGCGTTTCGTGACCAGGAACTTGAGCCCCGCATCGACCGGTGCCGGATGTAGCACCACCGATGCGGGAGCTCCGCTGTGCACCCCCGTGCCGTTCACCATGACTTCGCGAGCGAGCGTTGTCTGGCGAGCGCCGATGAATCGCTTCGACATTATGCGCCGTCCCTCGATCCCCTGCGGCGCACGGACCGGTCCCGACCGGTGATCGCTTGCCGCCCCCTAGACACGCCGCCGCAGTTTTTTGCTCGAGAAGTGACCGTCCCTTGCGGGATCGGCCCCACCACTTCCGTGCGATTCGGCCTGTCTCCTGGAATCGACACTACGTTTTCGTTCCGGGCGCGCCAAATCACGGTTTTTTACGTTCTGTTACCTAGACGACGATCGCGTGAGCAAAACGCGCTCAGCCCTTGCCACGATTGAAGAAACTTGGAAGGCGTGTGGTCGGATCGTTGCGGCCGTCGGGCTCATCGTCGTCCACAGATGATGAGGATTTGCGAGTGCCGCCGATCATGCGCTGCAGCAAGCTTCCCCGCGGTGCGGGAGGACTGCCTCCCGGAAGGCGTGGCGGGTGGCCAGGATTGGCATTGCCGGGGTCGTATTGACCGGCCTTGGCGTGATAGTCGCGCTGGCCAATAGCGGGAAAGTCCTCGAGGTCGGGAACGCGGCGGGCGCCACCGATGCGACGGACCTCCTCGGGGGGAGCGGGCGCAAAGGGATCTGCCGGGATGGCAGCCGATGCGGGCGCGGCTGCGGCCGGTCGAGGCTGGCGCGCGGGCTGCTGGTGCATCTGCGTCGGGCGTGCCTCCTCGATCACGACATTGCCCGGGGCATGCCAGAGCGTGCGCGGCGGCTCGTCGGCCTGAGGCTGCTCGTCGCGTGGCGAAGGCTGGCTCGAGGTTGGAACGACCGGGGACTTGGCGGCGGGAGTGAGCGGGGGGAGTTGCGGCGGGACAACGGATTCTGCCGGTCCGCGCGGCGCAGGCTGCGACGCGGCGCGTTGCGTGGCGGCAGGCGTCGGCAGGGGGGGCGCCGGGGGCTGCGGAGAGCGTGGCTGAGCCTCTTCCCGAGCCTCGACTCGCTGGCTGGAGGAGCGCGCGGCACTCTCGGCCGCCTGCAGTGCCTGACCGTTCATGCCGGAGGCGACGATGGCGACGCGGATGGCATCGCCGAGCTGGTCGTCGAAGGTGGCGCCGACGATGATATTCGCCTCGGGGTCGACCTCCTGGCGAACGCGGCTCGCGGCCTCGTCCACCTCGTAGAGGGTCAT
>JBFWQN010000654.1:0-2879 GCA_050249405.1 Hyphomicrobiaceae bacterium
AAGGCAGCGCTCAAGGATATGCAACTCCAGCGCGCGCTGGCGGGGCTTCCGACGGGCCTTGTTGCGCAGCGCACCGCTGCGAGGGCCACGCTGCCGGAGTTCGAGTCGCTGCGCGACGTTGGCCGGGACATCAAGAATCACACGCTCGCGCACCTCGACCTCTATCTCGAGGCCTGGGAGTCGAAGGCCAAGGCGGCCGGCGCCAAGGTCCACTGGGCACCGACGGCGGCGGACGCCCGCGATATCGTGCTCGGCATCTGCCGCGACGCCGAGGCCCGCCTCGTCACCAAGGGCAAGTCCATGGTGTCGGAGGAGATCGGCCTCAACGCGCATCTTGAGAAGGCGGGGCTCGAGGTGGTCGAGACCGACCTCGGCGAGTATCTGGTCCAGATCCGCCATGAGACGCCGAGCCACATCATCGCGCCGGCCATTCATCTGACCGAGGCCCAGATCGAGGCCGATTTCCGCCGTCACCACACGCACTTGCCGAAGGACCGGCCGCTCGACGAGCCGGCGAAGATCGTAGGCGAGGCGCGCTCGATCCTGCGCGAGAAGTTCATCAAGGCCGACGTCGGCATCACCGGCGCCAACTTCCTGATCGCCGAGACGGGCTCGTCGATCATCGTGACGAACGAGGGCAACGGCGATCTCACGCAGTCGCTCGCCCGCGTGCATGTGGTCGTCACCTCCATCGACAAGGTGGTTCCGACGCTCGAGGACGTGACCGCGCTCTTGAGGTTGCTGGCGCGATCTGCCACCGGCCAGGAGTTCTCCGTCTACACCACGTTCTCCACCGGCCCCCGACGGCCCGAGGACCCGGACGGCCCGGAGGAGTACCACGTCGTGGTGCTCGACAATGGCCGCTCGGCCCTGCTCGGCTCGCCGTTCCAGGAGGTGTTGCGCTGCATCCGCTGCGGCGCCTGCATGAACCATTGCCCCGTTTACGGCGCCGTCGGCGGCCACGCTTATGGCTGGGTTTATCCCGGTCCGATCGGCGCGGTGCTCAACCCGGCGCTGATCGGCCTCGACGAGGCGGCTCCCCTGCCCAATGCCTCGACCTTCTGCGGCAAATGCGAAAGCGTTTGTCCGATGAAAATCCCCCTGCCGGGCTTGATGCGCGAGTGGCGCACGCAGGAGTTCGCCGGCGGCGGCGGAACGGCGTTCGCGCGGGCGGCCCTCAAGGCCTGGGGCTATCTCGCGCGCCGGCCGAGGCTCTATCACCTCGCGACACGTCTCGGCGTCGCGGCGCTCGGCGCCTGGGGACGGCGGCGCGGTGCGTTCCAGAGCCTCCCGCTGGCCGGGGAATGGACGCGGCATCGCGATCTCGCCGCGCCCCAGGGCCGCACCTTCCAGCAGCTCTGGGCCGAGCACAGGCAGGGAGTGCCGAGATGAGCGGCGCGATGTCGGGCGGACGAGACAAGATCTTTGGTGCCATCCGTGCGGGGCTCGGGCGAAGCGCCGCCGATGCCGGGCGGCGCGAGACCGTGGCGCGCCGGCTGGCAGGCCAGGCCCCCCATCTCGTGCCGCAACGCGCGCGACAGGACGCCGACAAGCTCGCGCTCCTTTTCGCCGAGCAGCTTCGTGCCGCCAACGCGGTCGTGCTAGCGGCAAAGGATGAGGCCGAGCTGCCGTCGACCATCGCCAAGTGGCTGCGGAGCCAGAACCTGCCCTTGAAGGTGCGGGCAGGGAGCGACGCGTGGCTCGCCGGCCTGGACTGGTCTCGGGAGCGCTCGCTCACGGTCGTGCACGGCCGGGCCGAGCCGGCCGACGAGGTGGGGCTGACGCATGCCGTCGCAGCCGTCGCTGAGACCGGGACGCTCGTCCTCGCGTCGGGCCCCGACAACCCGGTGTCGGTGACGTTTCTGCCCGAGACGAGCATCGTGGTGGTCCGTGCGGCCGATCTCGTCGGCCCCTACGAGCAGGCATTTGCCCGCCTCCGCGACCGTCTCGGTCGGGGTGTCATGCCGCGCACGCTCAATCTCGTGTCGGGGCCGTCGCGAACCGCCGATGTCGGCGGCCGGCTCGTCACGGGGGCGCATGGGCCGCGACGCTTCTGCGTGATCGTCGTCGGTTGAGGGTAATCTCCGGACCGGCAGCGCGGCGTCGGACGCCCGCGCCGCTATTTCCGCTTCTTCTGCAGGCAGCCTTGCAGGCAGCGCTGGCGATCCTCGTCGCAGCTCGGGCTGCCCTTCCGCTGCACGCGGCAGCGGTCGTGCTGGTCCTGGCACTCGCTGGCGCAGCTCGAGCCTTCGGCCACCTGGGTGCTTTGCGTCGCGGTGAAGGGCCTCGAGGACGTGGCCCGGGCCTGTGCCACAGGCTCTGCCACCGGCACTGGCGCCGACGGCCGGAGCACTGTGCCGATCGCAAGTGCGGCGAGGACGATCGCTGCCATGCCGAGAGCACGTCGATTGAGCACGGTTTCGCCTCCCCACCGGAGGAGCGCTGACCGGCGCCGTTGGCCTCGCCCCTTGCTTGCCTGCCGCCCGCTTATCGTGTCCTTGGCAGGCCTGTTGACGTGAGCCCTTAGGGCCTCTCGAATGAACGCAAGCTGAACCCGTCTCGATCCGCTCGACGGGAGGATTGCGACTGTTGCCATCATGTCGCAGGCCATGCCGCCGGACGGATTGCCGGAAGCTGGCGCTTCTCGGGGAACCGAAAAGCCCCGTCGGGCATTACTGCGCGCTGGTAACGCCTTCGAGCGCGTGAGGGGGCACGATGGACGTGCGGACGGGGGAGGCTGGTAACGATATCGCCTTTCTTGCAGGGGGCGGTGAGCTCGGAGCAATGATCCGCGATCATGACTGGTCGCGCACGCCGCTCGGGCCGCCGTCCGGCTGGCCGCGCAGCTTGCAGACCGCTGTCAGGATCATGCTGACCTC
>JBFWQN010000655.1:0-2875 GCA_050249405.1 Hyphomicrobiaceae bacterium
GACCCGAACGAGATCGATCTTATCGTCGGCACGCTGTCGAAGAGCCTGGTGACGTGCGGCGGCTTCGTTTGCGCCCGCGAGGCCGTCATCGAATGGCTGAGGTATACGCTGCCTGGCTTCGTCTACAGTGTGGGCATCCCGCCGATGACAGCTGCGGCAGCCCGGTCGGCTCTGTCGCTGATCGTTCGTGAGCCCGAGCGGGTGGCGCGGCTGCACGAGGTTTCCCGGTATTTTCTCGCGACCGCGCGCAGGCTGGGCTTCGAGGTGGGTCGGTCCATCGGAGCCGGAGTCGTGCCGGTGTACTTCGGGGATCCGGAGGAGGCGTTCCTGGCCTCCGAAGCGCTGCTCGCAGCTGGCATCTACGTTCCGCCGATCGTCCAGATCGGGATTCCGAAGGACATGCCTCGCTTGAGGTTTTTTCTCTCTGCCGCGCACACGCGGGCAGATGTCGACCGCGTGTTCTCCGTGCTCACCACGTGGCGCACTCACCCCGGCGAGACGGGCTTGCAGAGCAGCCCTCTCGAGCCATCGGTGCGTGGGCTCACGGCTGCGGACACGAACGAGATGGGGCTGGCGGCTCCGCAGCGGTTGCCATCGCGGCGCAGCCTGGGCGAGTGAGGCGCCGCCGATCGCCGTCCATGCGGGTTGAGGCTGATCAGCCCGGGCGAGGCATGCAGGTGCCGGCTGGCCGCCGAAAAATCCCTTCTCGTGGCGGCTTCTCAGCGTCGGCTGCAACGTGCATGATACCGATGACCATGGCGGCTTCATCGGATCAGGCATGACGATTCCCCCCACACGCAAGACGTTGCTGCGCGACGGTGCCGAAGGCCGTGCAGCGCACGATGTCGGCGGGCTCGACCTCGGGTCCATCGACCGGCACGACCACGATCCCGCGCTGTGGGAGAAGCGGGTCGACGCCATGCTGATCCTGCTCGTGACGAAAAAGGACGTGTTCTCGATCGATGCGATGCGCCGCGTGATCGAGGACTACGGTCAGCAGGAGTATGACCGCACGACCTATTACGAGAAGTGGATCCGGGCGATCCGGAACCTCGTGGTGGAGCAGGAGGTGCTGTCGCCCGGCGAGATCGACCGGCGCATGGCCGAGGTGGCGGCGCGGCACCGGGCAGCCGGGCGCGAGGTCGCTTCGGACAGCATCGATTGGCCGGCGGCGGAGGGGGCGGCGAGATGAGTGGATCATCGCCCAGCGGATCTCGGTTCACGGCAGGCGACCGTGTCGAGGTCGCGCGGCACCCTGCGCTCGGGCACTGCCGCACGCCCTGGTATCTCAGGGGCAAGGCGGGAGTCGTCGCAAGCGTGCACGGCGCCTTTCGCGATCCCGAGCGGCTCGCCTACCACAAGCCCGGTCTGCCGCTGAGAGTGCTCTACAAGGTGCGATTCCAGCAGCGTGACCTCTGGCCTGCCTACCCTGGGCCAGCCGGCGATCATCTCGAGGCCGACATCTACGAGCATTGGCTGGAGCCGGCTCCATGACACACGACGATCACGACCATTCGCACGATCACGAGCACCATGAGCACGGCCATTCGCATGGCGCCGGGCATGGGCATGCGCATCCGCCGCAGAAGGATCACGACGCGGCACCGATGTCGGCCTACGAGGTGCTGGAGGAGGCCGTGCGGTCGCTACTGGTCGAGAAGGGCGTGCTGACCGCGGACGAGATCGCCGCCCAGATCGACCAAATGGACAGCCGCACGCCTGCGCTCGGCGCGAAGGTTGTCGCGCGGGCGTGGACCGATCCAAGCTTCAAGGCGCGGCTGCTCGCCGATACGAAGGCCGCTCTGCTGGAGATGGGGGTCGACATCGGCTCGCTGGCGGAGTTCCGCACGATCGAGAACACGCCCGAGACGCATAACGTGGTCGTCTGTACGCTCTGCTCCTGCTATCCGAAGATGCTGCTCGGCATTCCGCCGGCCTGGTACAAGAGTCTGGCCTATCGCTCGCGCGTGGTGGTCGACCCGCGCGGTGTGCTTGCCGATTTCGGCGTCGCAATCCCACCGAGCACCGAGGTGCGCGTGCACGATTCGACAGCGGACCTTCGCTATCTCATCCTGCCAAGGCGGCCGGATGGCACCGAGGGGTGGAGCGAGGAGAGGCTCGCTGCCATCGTCACGCGCGATACCATGATCGGCACGGCCGTGCCGACGGCAGACGCGGGCGCAGGCGGCGCCGAGTAGGGGCTGCCCGGCGCGTGAGCGCCACAGGCAAAGCGAGAATCGGGTCGGCTCGAGGGAGACGGAAATGGCGACGAAGGTACGCTACGGCACTCTGGCAATGGCGCTCGCTGCGGCTTTGGCGGGCACCTCGCCGGCCCTCGCGCATCACATGATGGATGGCAAGGTTCCTGTCACGTTCGTGCAGGGGCTCATGTCTGGGCTGGCACATCCGGTGATCGGGCCGGATCATCTCGCCTTTCTCGCGGCCATAGGGATTGCCGCGGCGATCGTGCCTGCGGGAGCCCGGCTCATCCTGGCCTTCATCGCGGCCTCGACAGCCGGTGTGCTGGCGCATGCCGGTGCTCTCGATGTGCCCTTCGCCGAGGCGCTGGTGGCGAGCTCGGTCGTCGTTGCCGGAGCGTTGGTCACGACGGGCCGAGGCGCAGGTGCCGGGCTGTGGCTGGCGGTGGCCGTGTTGGCCGGTGTCGTTCACGGCTACGCATTCGGCGAATCGATCGTCGGCGCGGACCGGCCCGTGCTCGGCGCCTATCTCCTGGGACTGGCGCTGGTGTCCGCGGCGGTGGCGGCAGGCTTCATGGCCGTGACCCGAGCCTATGTTGCGACGGCAGCACATCCGGAGGGCCGGCTCAGGGTCGCGGGTGCGCTCGTCGGCTGCATCGGCCTCGTCATGCTCGTCG
>JBFWQN010000656.1:0-1246 GCA_050249405.1 Hyphomicrobiaceae bacterium
AGGAGCCTTACCTGATCCGCCGCCAGCTCACCGAGAGCTCCGTGCGCGCGTCGGATCGCCGGGCGCGGTTTGTCGGGCTCGATGCTTATGAGGCGGCAGGTGGCATGATCCTGCGCGATCTGTTCGAGGACGACCGAGGCGGCTGGCTTCGGGATACGGCCCTGCTCGATCGCCTCGCCACCGAGAAGCTGGCGACGGAGGCCGAGAAGATCGCCGCCGAAGGCTGGAAGTGGGTCGAGGTTGCCGTCGATTTCCGGTACGGCCATGCCCATCATCTCCGGCGGCTCGACGGCGTGGAGGTCGAACTCACGCCTGACGAACAGGCGACGTTCGACGCTCTGACCGCCGAGCAGGCCAAGATCGAGAGTGAGTACGAAGGCGACGACGAGCTGCCGGACGAGGTCGACGCGCGGCTGGGCGAGATCGAGGAAGCGCTTGCCGCTTTCGACAACCATCCGGTCCGCTACGAGCCGGCCGAGATCGCGCGTGCCGGTGTGTTCGTCAGCATCGATGTCGATGGACGCCTTGCGGCCGATCGCGGCTATGTCCGGCCGGAAGATGAGCCGGTGCCGGCGGGCAGCGAAGTTCCGGCAACAGGCGAGATCGGCGGGGCGGATAAGACGGCGTCTGCCGCTCCCGCCCAGGGCACCGAAATCACCATCGGAGGCGACCAGCCGGAGGACGACGGCGATGACGATGCGATCAAGCCGCTGCCGGAACGGCTCGTGAGCGAGCTGACGGCTCATCGCACCCTGGCGCTGCGGGACGCAGTGGCGAACAACCCGCATGTCGCCCTCACGGCACTGCTGCACAAGCTTTGCCGCGATACCTTCCAGCACAGCGCGCCCGGTGCCTGCCTGGAGGCCTCGGTGCGGCATGTGTTCTTCCCTGTCCAGTCGGCCGATTTGAAGGACAGCCCCTCGGCCAAGGCAATCGCCGACCGGCACGAAGCCTTGAAGGCAGAGCTGCCCAAGGACGACCACGCGCTGTGGGACTGGCTCGCCTCGCTCGACGATGCCCGCCGTGCCGCGCTGCTCGCGCATTGCGTCTCGTTCGGGGTGAACGCCCTCTACGAGAAGGGCGACCGGTACGGCGGACCGGGCGTGTCGGCGCACTGTGTGCAGCAGCGGATTGCCCAGGCCGACCGGCTTGCCCAAGCTGTCGGTCTCGACATGGTCGAGGCCGGCTGGCGGCCCACCGTCGACAACTACCTCGGCCGCGTCACCAAGCCCCGGATCCTCGAGGC
>JBFWQN010000656.1:1256-2825 GCA_050249405.1 Hyphomicrobiaceae bacterium
AGGCCAAGGGCGACCAGGCGGCGCAGCTCATCGACCACCTGAAGAAGGCCGAGATGGCGAAGGAGGCTGAGCGGCTGCTCGACGGCGCGGGCTGGCTGCCGGATCCGCTGCGGCTCGCCGACAGCGAGGACGTGTCGGATACACCCGCCGAGTCGGCCGAGGAGCTTCCCGCTTTCCTCGCCGACGGCGAAGGGCACGACGCCGTGACGGACGAGCCCGGGCCGACTGCCATCGCCGCCGAATAGCGCGAACACCGCGGGCGGCTTCGGCCGCCCTGCGGTCTCGCCGCCAATCGCTGGATAAGCCCGGTCGCCGTACCGGGCTTTTTCCATTGAGACGCTCCGCACGTTCGATGCGCAAGGGAAGAGGGAGAGGAGGGCCGGGACGGGTTTGAGCCGGCGGGGTCCAGAGAGAGCGCCTTCCGGTTCGGACCGTTCCCGCTCTCCCGAGGTTCTTCCATGTCGAATGTCTCCCTCTCGGCGGCCACGCCCTCGCCGCTACGCTCGCCCGCCGTCGCTCCTCTGGATCCGTCTGCCGGCATTGCCGCAGCGGCACACCTTCTTCTCCCTCACCTCGAGCGTGGTAGCCGCATTGATGCGGTTGCCCTGCGCGCCGCCATGGAGCACGCCTTCGGCGGCTCCGATGCAGCCGGCGCCTGGGACTGGAAGACCGCCTACGACGCTTGCGAGGTGGCGACCGTGCTGTTCATGCGCAAGTTCGCCTCGGCCATTCGTGCACGGGCGGGCACGCCGGCTGCCGAACTGTCCATGCTCGGAAGAATCGCTGCACTTCTTCCCACCCATACGCGCCGATCCGAGGAGAGCCAGTCCCGGCAGCAATTCTCGACGCCGCTCGCGCTCGGGTTTGTCGCCGCCAGCGCCGCTGCGATCGGCCCGGCCGATCTCGTGCTCGAGCCGTCGGCCGGCACGGGCCTGCTCGCCATCTTCGCCGAGCTCGCGGGCAGCGGGCTGGCCCTCAACGACTTGGCGGCCACGCGCGCGGCCTTGCTCGGGCGGCTGTTCCCCGCAGTCGTGACGACACGCTACGACGCGGCTCACATCCACGACCATCTCGACGATGCCGTGCGTCCGAGCCTCGTGCTGATGAATCCGCCATTCTCGGCTGCGGCGCATGTCGACGGCACCGTGGCGGACGCCGCCCTTCGCCATGTCTCCTCGGCACTTGCGCGCCTCGCCGATGGCGGGCGCTTGGTCACGATCACCGGCGCCAGTCTCTCGCCGGACCATCCGTCGTGGCGCGAAGCCTTCGTCCGTCTCCAGGAACGCTGCCGCATTGTGTTTAGCGCTGCCGTCGATGGGCGCGTTTATGCCCGCCATGGTACCACGGTCGAGACCCGCCTCACCGTAATCGATCGTGTGCCGGCCAGTGACCCGAGAGCCTTTCCGGCATCACCGGGCATGGCACCCGATGTCGCCACGTTGCTTCAGTGGGTGACGTCCCATGTTCCGTCGCGCTTGGCTGTTCATGGTACGACAGCGCTTCCTGCATCCGCGCCTCCCGTCAGGGTCATGTCGAGCCGGAGGCCTGCACGGCAGTCGCGCGCCGTTG
>JBFWQN010000657.1:0-2817 GCA_050249405.1 Hyphomicrobiaceae bacterium
TGCACCTCTGCGCAAGGGCGGAGGAAGCGCCCGCGCCGAGCAGGAGGAGCGCAAAGAGGATCGATCCCAGGAGCGGCGCGAGTATCGAGCGCGACCGCCTGAGACACGGCGTTACAGGTGCTGACGTATCTGTCATCGACGCAAACCGTTGTTGAGCGGCGTCGGCAGCAGCCGATGAGCAGTCCAGGCCGCCGCCACTTTTGAGCCATCCCAGTATAAATGATGGGTCATCGATCGATTCGGGAGGTGACGATGGCGACGAAATGCATGATGGCGGCCCTAGCGGCGATCGCTGGCACTCTCGCGGTCGCTGGCCTCGTCCCGGCCGTCGCGCAGCCCCGGATCGAGGTGGGCGTGCTCAGCTGCTCCGTTGCCGGTGGCACGGGCTTCGTCATCGGCTCGTCCAAGCGCCTCGAATGCGTGTTGGACAGCGGCCCGAGGCGCGAGACCTATTGGGGCCGCATCGACAAGCTCGGAGTGGATGTCGGCCGCACGGCGAGCGAGGTCATCACGTGGGCTGTTCTTGCACAGACGCGCGGCCCTCTCGAGCCCGGCGCGCTTGCCGGCACCTATGCCGGCGTCTCGGGCGAGGCGACCGTGGGCGTCGGCCTCGGCGCCAATGCGCTCGTCGGCGGATCGCGTCGCAGCATCGCCCTGCAGCCGCTTTCGGTCGGCGCGCAGCAGGGCCTCAACCTCGCCGTCGGCGTCGCCGCGTTGACGCTCGAGTCGGCAGAATGAAGCCGGTCACGCCCCCCGCGCGCCACCATGGCACGCGCGGGGGGACGCGGGGACGTATCCGCGTCAGAGCTTGAACGGCACCACTTTCTGGGTCTGCGTGCCAAGTCCCTCGATCTGCAGCTTCATCACGTCGCCGGCCTTGAGGAACAGCGGCGGCTTCATGCCGAGGCCGACGCCAGGGGGCGTACCTGTGGTCACCACGTCGCCCGGCTCCAGCACCATGAACTGTGACACGTAGTGCAGAATGAAATCGCACTTGAAGATCATGGTCGAGGTCGAGCCCTTCTGCATGGTCTTGCCATTCAGATCGAGCGACATGGGCAGGCTATTGACGTCCTTGATCTCGTCGCGCGTGACCAGCCACGGGCCGAGTGGCCCGAACGTCTCGGCGCACTTGCCCTTCATCCACTGGCCGCCACGCTCGATCTGGAAGTGACGCTCCGACACGTCGTTGCAGATCGTGTAGCCCGCGATGTGGCTCTGCGCGTCCTTGAGATCGACATAGCGCGAGCGCTTGCCGACGACGAACGCGATCTCGAGCTCCCAGTCGAGCTTGGTCGAGCCACGCGGGATCATCACGTCGTCGTTCGGCCCGCAGATGCAATTCGTCAGCTTGTAGAAGATGATCGGCTCGGCGGGCACCGGCTGGCCGGCCTCGGCGGCGTGGTCGGCGTAGTTGAGCCCGATGGCCATGAAGTTGCGCACGTTGCCCACGGGTGGGCCGATCCGCACGCCCGCGGGCGCCTCGGGCAGCGTGGCCGGGTCGATCGCCTTCAGCGTCGCCAGCGCCGCGTCCGACAGCACGTTGCCGTCGATGTCCTTCACGTGGGCGGACAGGTCACGGATCTTGCCCGACGCGTCGACGAGACCGGGCTTCTCGGCACCCGCAGGGCCGAAGCGGCAGAGTTTCATGGGAGAGCGCTCCTCGCGTTTCTCGATTGATCCCGGCGCCATCGGTAGGCCGCGGACCGACCGCTGGCAAGCAGTCGACGGTGCCCTGCCCGCATACGCGGCGTCAGGATGGTCGGCTGCCGATCCTTCCCCCGGCGAGCAGGATCGTCGCCGCGAGGATCGTGACGCCGGCCGAGATGGCCAATCCTGGCCCGTAGCCGCCGAGGCCGTCTCGGAGCACCCCGAGCAGCGCCGGTCCGAGCGCCGAGGTAAGCTGGATCACCGTCGCCGCCGATCCGTAGATAGTCCCGAAGGCAGCGGCGCCGAACTCGCGCCGGACCACCACGGGTCCGAGCGTCGTGATGTGTCCGATGCCGTACCCGTAGACGAGGCTTGCGCCGACCAGCACCTCCATCGTGGGGACCAGCGAGATGGCGAGCAGGGCCCCCGCCTGGGCCACCATGACCGCCGCGGCCAGTCTGCGCACATCGACCCCGTCCACGATCCGGGCGAGGATCAGTCGGCCGGCAAAGGCCGCAACCCCTGTCGCGCTGACGAGCAGGCCGGCACCGTGGACGCCGAGCACCGGCCCCGCCAATGCGACGTGGTGCGTGATGAACCCGATCTGCACCAGCAGCGCCAGCGCGAACGCCGCAGCTGCCGTCCAGAGCAGCACGCCCGGCCGGCCGGTCGCCGCAAGTGGAGATCGCGGCCCGGCGCTCGCGACCCGGTCGGCCGGCCCATCACCATCCCGGACGAGGCCGAGATCCGCGGGGCCGCGATAGCGCAGCACCACGGCGATGAGCGGTATGAGCACGAGCGCCGCAACCGCCCCGGCAGCGGCGAGCCCCCTTGCAAGTCCGAGCGTGCCGAGCGCCAGAAGCAGGAGCGGCACACCCGCGATGGCACCGACGCTGGCCCCCATGATCGCGAGCGTCATCGAGCGACCCTGATGTCGCTCGAACCACGGGGCGACCGTGGCCGAGATCCCCGTCGTGGAGAGCGTCGACCAGCCGATGCCCACGAGCACGAAGCATGGATAGAGCTGCCACGGCTGCTGAACCTGCCCGATGAGGGCAACCCCGGCAGAAAGCGACATAGCCCCGACGATCAGCACGGGGCGCGGGCCGGATCGATCGATGCACCTGCCCACGAGACGCTGAATCGAGGCACTGACGAGGAAGAACA
>JBFWQN010000658.1:0-2812 GCA_050249405.1 Hyphomicrobiaceae bacterium
TGCCGAGCGGCGGGTGCGGCTCAGTGCGCCAACAGGAAGGTTGCGAGGTACTTTCCCTCCTCCTTCACGAACAACTCCTCCACCTGCGGATGGCGCAGCGGCTTGTCGGAGTCGTCGGGGAGGAGATTTTGCTCCGAGACGTAGGCGATGTACTCGGTCTGGTCGTTCTCCGCCAGCAGATGATAGTAGGGCTGAGCCTTCTCCGGCCGGATGTCCTCAGGGATCGACTGCCACCATTCCTCGGTCGAGTTGAACACCGGATCGACATCGAAGACGATGCCACGGAACGGGTAGTACCGGTGGCGCACCACATCGCCGAGGCGGAACTTCGCCCGAGGCATGGCCTCGCGATCGGCCCGGATGCGGGCGACACTCTTCTTGGCGGCTTTTGCTGGACGGGTCATGACCCGATGATATCGGAGCCTAGCCACCCCCTGTCAACGGCGGCTGCAAGGCAATCACTCATACGGAATGCCCGGCAATCGGGCAGGCGTGAGCCGGACTGTCGACAGATGGGGACAGGAGGATCAGCCGTTGCTGATGGCGACGAGCCGCTCCAGAGCCCGCCGCGCAGCTCCCGAATCGATCGCATCCGCGGCGATGCCCACACCGGCCGCAAGGTCAGGCGCCTTGCCGCCGACGACGAGCGCCGCCGCCGCGTTGAGCAGCACGATATCCCGGAACGGGCCGGCCTTGCCGCCGAGCACGTCGAGGATGGCCTGGGCATTCGTGCGGGCGTCGCCGCCCTTGAGGTCGGAAAGCTTGGCGGGCGCAAGGCCGGCGTCGGCCGGCGTCACCTCGAACACCTCGACGCGCCCGTTCTTCACCTCGGCCACGTCCGTGGCCCCCGTGGTGGTCAGCTCGTCGAGCCCGTCGTGCCCGTGCACCACCCAAACGTGCTCCGCACCCAGCTCCTTGAGCACGTTGGCGATCGGCTCCACCCACTGCCACGAGAACACTCCGACCACCTGCCTCGTCACGCCGGCAGGATTTGAGATCGGACCGAGAAGGTTGAACAGCGTGCGAATGCCCAGCTCCGCCCGAACCGGCGCCCAGTGCTTCATCGCCGGATGGTGCATCGGTGCCCACATGAAGCCGACGCCAGCCTCGCGGATCGCCTCGGCGACCTTGTGGGGCCCCACGTCGAGCTTGACGCCGAGCGCCGCGAGCACGTCAGAGGCGCCCGAGATCGAGGAGACCGACCGATTGCCGTGCTTGGCGATCCTGAGGCCCGCTCCGGCCGCCACCAATGATGCGCAGGTCGATACGTTGTAGGTGCCGTGGCTGTCGCCGCCCGTGCCGACGATGTCGACGGCCCCCGCGGGCGCCTCCACCCTGACCATGCGGGCTCGCATCATCTGCGCGGCGCCGGTGATCTCCTCGACCGTCTCGCCGCGCACCCGCAGGCCCATGAGGAATGCCCCCATCTGTGCCTGGGTGGCGTGCCCGTCCGTCATGATCTCGAGCGCGCTGCGTGCCTCGTCCGAGGACAGCGTGGCCCCGGTCGAAACCTTCTGGATAAGGCTGCGCAAAGTCTGGGCTGGCATGGGCGACGAGCTCACGAGAGGGCGTCCCAGGCGCATAACGCAGGTCCCGGACAAGCACAACCACCTTTGGAACAACAGTTTTAGCGACGCGCCTCGACGGCACGCATCAGGCACCGACTGGACCGGCCGAGAGGTATCGTCCCGCTGCCATCTCTATCTCTCAAGGCATTGCATAGCCGTAGTATTTCCCCCATGGAGCCGACACGCTGACCCGCCGGCGCAGACCCGCGTGTCCGAGGCGTCGGTCGGCCCGACGAAGGATTGCTCGCTCCTGCGCTCTTGCGCCGCACAACCAATTATGTTGCAATGCAGCAAGTGCCATCCTACGTTTGGCCCATCAGTTTTGTTGCAACGCAAGAACGGGTAGGCGCACCATGACCAAGCCGCACCAGAACAAGACGCTTCTCGAGCTCGAGGCGGGCGAGTGCCGCTGGCCGGTCGGCGATCCGCGCAAGGAAGGTTTTCATTTCTGCTGGGCGCAGCAGGTTCTCGGCCGTCCGTACTGCATCCAGCACTGGCAGATGTCGTTCGTGCCCGGCAAGAGCCGCCATTCGAGCCCGGACAAGGCCCAGCTGACCGTCACTGCCGTTCCGCAGCTGGCGGCCCGCAAAGCCGCCTGATGCGGCAGGGAGCATAAGAGCCCAGGGCAGCCATGTCGCTGCCCCGAGCCTATGCGAGCCCAGCCGGACGGCGGAATCCCGACCTGGGCGGAGGCGTCCGCGCACGTAGCAGGCGCGCCTCCCTCGACAGGTGGCTCCACGACCGCGACGGGCACGGACCGCGCTTTCAATTGATCCTACAAAATATCGGATCTCTCGGGCCGCTCGGGCAGGATAGCCGCACCCCGCCGCCTCCCTGCCCTCGTTCACGAGGTTGTCACCGGGCGCCAGCGGTTTGTCAGCGATCGCCATCTAATCATTGTTCAGCAATGGTAATCCTCGTGACCGAGCAAGCGGCTCAAGGGGTTGCGCGGTCACACCTGTCCGCACATTCGCACGTTGCTGCTGTTCAGCGCGTACCGGAAAGAGTATTTGTCTCCGGGTCGCGGATCGGATCGTGGGGCGGATCCCCGGCGCGTCATTAGCTCGAGACATTCTTCGCACCGTGGCGATACGCAACGCCACCGCCCCATCGGCTGACGGTCACTCGCTTGGCAGCCGGACTCGGGTCGGAGGGCAGCATGGACCACCGCGAGGTCCTCCCCAGGAACACGGTTCTCGACGGCAAGTACCGGATCGTCCGGGTGCTTGGCGCCGGCGGCTTCG
>JBFWQN010000659.1:0-2811 GCA_050249405.1 Hyphomicrobiaceae bacterium
GCGGATCTGGGCGAGGCCGGTGATGCCGGGCTTCACCTTGTGGCGGGCGAAGTAGCCGTCGACGACCTCGTGGTAGAGGCGGTCGGCAGCCTTGGCGTGGAGTGCGTGCGGGCGGGGTCCGACGAGCGACAGCGTGCCGAGGAGCACGTTGAAGAGCTGAGGCAGCTCGTCGAGCGAGGTCTTGCGGATGAAGCGGCCGACCTTCGTCACGCGGGGGTCGCCCTTGCTCACGAGGCGGCTGGCATTGGCATCGGTCTGGTCGACATACATCGACCGGAACTTCCAGACGTCGACCATCTCGTTATTGAAGCCGAGCCTTTTCTGCCGGAACAGCACGGGGCCCTTGCTGTCGAGCCTGACCGCGAGGGCGACCAGCGCCATCACCGGCGAGAGGGCGATCAGCGCGAGGGCGGCGACGGTGCGGTCGAACAACGCCTTCACCAGCCGGTCGCGGTCGCCGAGCGGCCGGTCGAGCAGGTCGAGCAGCGGCACGGTGCCGACATGGCTGTAGGCGCGGGGGCCGAAGCGGAGCTGGCTCGCATGTGCGGCGAGACGGATATCCACCGGAAGCACCCAGAGCTTCTTCAGGATGCCGAGAAGGCGCCGCTCGGCCGTCACGGGGAGGGAGAGGATCAAGAGGTCCACGTCACTCGTCCTGCAGAAGGCGACGAGCTGGTCGATGTTGCCGAGGAGAGGGTAGCCGGCGAGGCTGTCGGGAATCCGGTCGGTGCCGCGGTCGTCGAAGATCCCGGCGATCGCCACCTCGTCGCCACCGTCCGCCTCGAGCGTCTCGACGAGCCGAGCGCCGGCCTCACCGGCGCCGAAGACCACGGCCCGCCGGTGCAGGCGGCCGTCGGCTGCGAGGCGGGCGAGAATGGTCGAGGCGCAGCCGCGCACCGCGAGCACGGCGCCGAGACCGCCGACGAGCCAGAGCACCAGCCAGCCGCGCGAGAACTCGGGGCCGATCTTGAGGAGAAAGAGGCTGGCGAGGAGCATCCCGAGTGCACAGGTCCACGCGGCGGCAACGCGCCAGAGCTGACCGAGCGGGGCGCGGAGAGAGGCCACCGTGTAGAGGCCAACGCGCTCCGATGCGAGGACGGCCGCCAGGGCCGTCGCAACGATGGCCGTTGCATAGCCCGTGCTCTCGAAGGCATCGTCGGCACCCACCCAGAGGGCGGCGGTGGCGAAGCCGGAGACCACGAGCGCGACGGCCTCGGCAGCCCCCGCGCAGCCCGCGACGGCGAGCGGCGCAATGCGTCGGCTGGGCAACGGTCGTGGGCGGGCGGCACTCGCGGACGCAAGCGCGTGCTCGATGTCGGCGATGGAGGTCGGAGCGAGTGACATGGGGACGAGCCGGGGCTGGAAGCAGCTATGCTTGACCCCCGGCTGGGAGCACGACACGTGCCATGCCGGTTAACGGCGTCCGTTCCGCCGCTTCGGCTTGGTTCACGCGCCATGTCCTACTCGCTGTCCCGAAACGGATCACTGCTTGTGACGGCCTGGAACGGCCGGCCCGAGGCGCTGCTCACGCGGCGTCCTCGCTCGCGACGGGCGCGACCGCGGCCTCGCGATAGAAGGCGAGAGCTGCGTCGGTCATGGCGGCAACGGAAAAGCCTTCGGCCACGTTGGCCCGCAGTCGCATTGCCCGGCTGCGCGCCGCATCCGGGGCGTCGAGCACGGCTTCCATTGCCGCAGCGAGCGTGCCAGCATCAGCCGCCGGGACCAGCGTCGTGTCGGTTCCCGCGACGATCTCGGGGATGCCTCCGACGTCGGTCGCGATGAGCGGCAGGCCGGCACCGGCGGCCTCGAGCGCGACGTAGGGCAGGCTTTCGGCGCGCGACGGGAGAACCAAGGCCCGGCCGCGGCGGAAGGCTTCGCGAGCCGGCATGGCGCCAGGGAAGGTGACGACGTCGGCGAGGCCCTTTGAGGCCGCCTGGGCTACGAAAACCTCGCGGTCGGGGCCGGCACCTACGATGGCCACGCGGACAGCACGGCGGGCGGCGATGCGCGCGGTGGCCTCGATCAGGACATCGACACCCTTGAGCAGGCGCAGCTCCCCGACGAACACGAAATCTGCCGCGCCCGGCTCGGGTGCGACAGGCTCCAGCTCCTCCGGCCGAATGCCGTTCGGGACGACGCGCACCGGGCACGGTGGCGCCCCGGCATTGGCCGTGTAGGTCCGCGCCGCATAGAAGCTCTCGAAGATAAGCCCATGCGTCTCACGCGCGAGACGGCGCTCGGCGGCCATGAAAAGGCGGCCCTTCAGGCTGGCCGGGTGATAGTGGAGGCTGCCGCCGTGCGGCGTGTAGAAGGCGGCAGTCGCAAGGCCGCGGCGGCGGAGGGCACGGGCGGCGAGGCGGGCATAGGCTCCGCCCTTGGCGCCGTGGCCGTGCAGGATATCGATCTGCATCGCCATCGCGAGGCGGCGGACCCCGGTCGTCGCGGTGACATCGTCGAGACCGACGTCGCGCGGCATCGGAATGCGCGCGATGCCGAGTGCGAGGTGTGGAGCGAGGCGGGCCAGATGCCCGTCCGTCAGTGGATCGCCGCCGCCGGCGTCGCAGACGAGGCCGACGCAGTGGCCGCGTGCCGATTGCTCGAGAGCGAGATCGCGCACGTGGCGAAACAAGCCGCCGACGGGCGCGCGCAGCACATGAAGAACGCGAAAAGGATGCACGCGGCACTCACTACCGGCAGGGCGCGCCTCCTACAGGAAGCGCTCGTAGACGAGCAGCGTGTCGCCAGGCTTCACCACGTAGTCGTCCGGAACGTCGAGCTTCTCGACCAACCCGTTTATACGCCGTGTGATCT
>JBFWQN010000660.1:0-2808 GCA_050249405.1 Hyphomicrobiaceae bacterium
GATCGGAGTGTTGGGGTCAGACCCATGGGTCTGGCCCCGATTCGCATTGCCTGCTTGTCCCAGAATCGCCATAACCCGGCGTCACACCCTGCGGCGGATCCGGATCCGCCAGTCGCACGGGCGCAATCGCCCGATTTTCCCAAGGAGCTTCCCCTAAATGCGCATCATGCTTGCCGCCGTGCTCGCCTGCGCCGCGCTCACCACGTCCGCCGTGGCCCAGCAGAAGACGAGCCCGGCAAACACACTCGTGATCGAGTTGAAGTCAGGCCCCGTGCATATCGAGCTGCTGCCGAACATAGCGCCCAAACACGTCGCGCGCATCAAGCAGCTTGCGAAGGAGGGATTCTACAACGGCATCAAGTGGCACCGCGTGATCCCGGGGTTCATGGCCCAGACCGGAGACCCGAAGGGCATCGGCATCGGCGGCTCGAAGTATCCCGACCTGCCCGCAGAGTTCTCGCAGTACGTCTACAAGCGCGGCACCGTCGGCGCGGCGCGCACGCAGAACCCGAACAGCGCCAACTCCCAGTTCTTCATCTGCTTCGACGACAACGGCTGCCGCGGCCTGACCGGTCAGTACACGGTATGGGGCCAGGTCGTCTCCGGCATGGACAATGTTGACCGCATCGCCCCAGGCCAGCCTCCCACGCGCCCCGACGTGATGCAGAAGGTCTATCTGCTGTCTGAAAAGAAGTGAGTAGCGAGTGGTGAGTAGCGAATAGAAGAACGCCAAATTCGCTCGCGCACTCACCTCCACCCCGTCCGCATCCCTATTCGCTACTCCCAATTCGCCATTCACTCACTACAACAAGGAGCCCTCCCAATGGCCGACATCAAGGACCCCGAGAACACGCTCGTCATGGAAACCAGCAAGGGCAAGGTCGTCATCGCCCTGCGGCCCGACCTCGCGCCCGACCACGTCGAGCGCATCAAGAAGCTGGCCCGCGAGGGCTTCTACGACGGTATCGTGTTCCACCGCGTGATCGACGGCTTCATGGCGCAGACCGGCTGCCCGAACGGCACCGGCACCGGCGGCTCCAAGCTCGGCAACCTGAAGGCGGAGTTCAACGCAGAGCCTCACGTGCGCGGCGTCTGCTCGATGGCCCGTGCATCGAGCCCGGACAGCGCCAACTCCCAGTTCTTCATCTGCTTCGACGACGCTCGCTTCCTCGACAAGCAGTACACCGTGTGGGGCAAGGTGATCGAGGGCATGGACAACGTCGACAAGATCAAGCGCGGCGAGCCGGTCCAGAATCCGGACAAGATCGTTTCGCTGAAGGTTGCGGCGGATGTGAAGTGAGTGAAATGGTGAGATAGCCAAGTGGCCACATGGTGAAATGGCATTGGCACCTGCCCGCCACGCCGCGGGCACGACTGCCCACTTGGCCACTTCACTACTTCACCACTTCAACTCATCGCCACCTCGCGCCACGGCCGGGGCAATGCGCGATAGTTCGTCTTGCCGCTGCCGAGCAGCGGAATTTCGCGCATACGGTGGATGTGCCGCACGTAGGCCATCGGCGGCAGTCCCGCGGCCTTCAGCACGCTGTTCGCCTCGTCCTGCCCGATGGCAGGCTCCGTCGTATAGAGGCAGATGACGGGCGACTGCCCATCGCGCTCCTCGCCGTCGACGGTGACGACCGGGCCGTTCTCGCCCGCCGGCCAGCGCGCGACCAGCGCATCTTCGATCGCCGGCAGGCTGATCATTTCGCCGGCATACTTCAGGAACCGCTTGAGCCGGCCCGAGATCACGAGGTTGCCGTCGACGAAATGTCCGAGGTCGCCGGTGTTGTAGTAGGTCAGCCCCGCCACCTCCACGAACGGCGACTTGACGTTGCCGAGATAGCCACCGAACACGCTCGGCCCGCGCACCAGGATCAGGCCCTCGTCCCCCGTTGGCCTGATTTCCAGGCTGGCCGGTTCGACGATGATGATTTCGACATCTTTGATCGGCCGGCCGACCCCGATCGGCTTCTCGTCGGGCCGGTTGACGCTGACGAGCGGCGCCGTCTCGGTGATGCCGTAACCTTCCAGCAGCCGCACATCCATCGCTTCCACGCGCGCCCGGAGCGCTGCCGGCGCCTTTTGCGCTCCCGACAGGAACGCCCGCACGGTCTTGAAGTTCTCCGCCTCTCCGGCATTGAGAATGCCGGTCAGGAAATCCGGCGTGCCGGCAATGAGGCTCGCCTGCCAGCGCGCGGCACCATGCGCCAGATGCCGATACTTCTTCGGGTCGGCATCGAACGCGACCTTGACGCCCCCGACCATCGACAAGGCGACGATCATCGTCATCCCGAAACTGTGGAACGGTGGCAGGAAGCCGTACATCACATCGGTCGAGAACCCTTCGATCGCCTCCAGCGCCCCGTCGATGTTCGACAGCAGGTTCTCGTGCGTCAGCGGCACGCCCTTCGGCACGGATTCGGAGCCCGAGGTGAAGAGAATCACGGCGGTGTCGGCGCGTCCCCTGACGTTGCCGAAATAGCCGAGAATGTCGTCCACGGACCGCCGGGCAATCAGCTTGCCGATCACAAGGCCCTTGAGGCCGATCTTCGAACGCAGGCTCTCGAGCGGAACGATTTTGACGGCGGTCTCCTCAGACAGCTCGACGCTCGCCTTGTCGAGAAAGACGTCCGAGGTGAGGATCGTCTTGACGCCGGAAAGCTCGATCGAGCTGTCGAGCGCCGCCCGGCCGTTCGTCCAGTTGAGAGGAACGAGCGTCTTGCCCGTCAGCAGCACCGCCAGCGAGACGACCGCGCCGCCGACCGAGGCCGGCAGCATCATGCCGATCCGCTCCTCCGGCAACTC
>JBFWQN010000661.1:0-2804 GCA_050249405.1 Hyphomicrobiaceae bacterium
ACACGCAAAAACGCCAGCGAAACGGGTGGCGCAACCTCGTCGCCGTGTTGTAAAAAAGCGCATTAATAAAAGCTTTCGGCGTGGTGGGCGCGACAGGGATTGAACCTGTGACCCCTGCCATGTCAAGACAGTGCTCTACCGCTGAGCTACGCGCCCCCAATTTCTCAGGGCATCGCCGGAAAGTGCGGTCGTCTACATCGCGGCCCCTGGATTGGCAAGGGTAGGGATTGGCAAGAGCGAGGGTCCAGGCGGCCATGCACGCGCAGTGCGTGACGCGCCCCCGCCCGCGCGCTATGACGCATCCATGGAGTTTTTGCCCACCGCGTCCGATCACGAGGCCTTGGATTATCGTCCGCCGCGGCGCCAGACCGCACCGGTCGTGGTGGCCTCTCCCCACAGCGGATCGGTCTACCCCGCCCGTTTCCTTGCCCAGACCGCGGTGCCCCTGGCGGCGCTGCGACGGGCCGAGGACGCCTTCGTCGACGAGCTGTTCGCGGCGGCGCCGGCGCTCGGCATGCCCCTGCTGGCGGCCCGTTTTCCGCGCTCCTTCGTCGATGCCAACCGCGAGCCCTACGAGCTCGATCCGGGCATGTTCGAGGGGCCGCTGCCGCGGCCGCTGAATCATCGCACGACGCGTGTTGCAGCGGGACTGGGCATGATCCCGCGCGTGGCCGCCAGCGGCGAGGCGATCTATCGCGGCCGCGTGCCGTCCGACGAGATCGAGCACCGCCTGGAGACCTGCTGGCGGCCGTATCACACGGCCCTGTCGACCCTGGTCGAGCAGACCCATCGGCAGTTCGGCACGGCGCTGCTGATCGATGCCCATTCCATGCCGTCCTCGGCGTCGGGCGTCGGCCCGCGCGAGCGCGACCATCGCGTCGATATCGTGCTGGGCGACAATCACGGCGAATCCTGTGCGCCTGACCTCGTAGACAGCACCGAGCGCTGGTTCGCCAACCACGGCCTCAAGGTGCAGCGTAACCAGCCCTACGCCGGCGGCTTCACGACGCAACGCTACGGACGGCCCGGCCTGAACCGGCACGCCTTGCAGATCGAAATCAATCGGTCGCTGTACATGGACGAGGGCCGCCACCAGAAGCTCGCCAACGCCGCCGCCATCGAGCGAATCATGACCGGCTTCCTCGAGGAGATTGCGGCCCAGGCTCTCGCGGTACTGCTGCCCCGGCCGCTGGCCGCCGAATAGTTACCGACCGCGCAAAAAAAAGGGGCCGTGACAAGCACGGCCCGAGTTTAGGGAGGAAACGCCCAAGACGGGCATACAGCAAACAAAGAGGCCGCCGAGGCGGCGTTTGCTGCACCCCAAGAATGGTGCAC
This sequence comes from Hyphomicrobiaceae bacterium, assembly GCA_050249405.1. Taxonomy (GTDB): domain Bacteria; phylum Pseudomonadota; class Alphaproteobacteria; order Rhizobiales; family Hyphomicrobiaceae. Next base: position 1,336 of record JBFWQN010000661.1, read on the forward strand.
CTGCGAACAAAATGCAAGAGGGAAAAAAGCTCTTAGTTTCACAGATTTAGCCAATTTCGTGTTCCGATTTTAGTGTTGCCTTTTTGCAACGCACAAGAATCCGCGAAGCTGGCTTGCAGATGATGCAACGCTTTCAGAGCCGGCTTTTCGGGCAATTCGATAGATTGCTCAAAGACTTGGCAGCAACGGGAGAGTGACGGTGGCGCAAAAGTTCGTCGTGGCGATGATGATGCACGAGACCAATACCTTCTCGCCGCTCTCCACCCCCATCGAGTCGTTTTCCCGTGCCGGCGCGCTGAGCGGTCCAAACGCCGTCAAGGAAGCCGAAGGCACCAACACCTCGCTCGGCGGCTTCATCGAGGTGGCGCGCAAGGCGGGCGCGGAGTTCACCGTGCCGATGGCGGCATCGGCCCATCCGTCGGGCCTCGTGACCAAGGCTGCCTATGAGCAGATGACGACCGCCATCGTCGACGAAGTGAAGAAGGGCTGCGATGCCGTCCTGCTCGCCCTGCACGGCGCGATGGTGGCCGAGCACTACGACGACGGCGAAGGCGAACTTCTAAATCGCATCCGCAAGATCGCGCCCGACGTGCCGATCGCCGTGGCGCTCGATTTCCACACCCAGATGACCGACGCCATGATCAGGGGCGCCAGCATCATCACGGGCTACCGCACCTATCCTCACATCGACATGGCCGACACCGCGCGCCGTTCGGGACGCACGCTGATGCGCATGCTGGCCGGCGAGGTCGAGCCGAAAATGGTGTGGGGCAACCGGCCGATCATGAGCAGCTCGCTGGTCCACACGCCCTCGCGCGAGCCGATGAAGACGCTGATGGGCATGGCCAACCAGGCCGAGGACTCCGGGCACGTGCTGAACGCCTCGGTGTTCGGCGGCTTCCCGCAGGCCGACATCCCTCACCTCGCGCTCAGCTCGGTGATCGTCTGCGACAAGCGCACGGCCGAGGGCGAGATCCTGCTGAACAAGATCCTCGATACGGCGTGGGAGAGGCGCGAAGGCTTCCTGTTCCATCCCGAGCCGCTGTCGGTCCAGGTGGCGCGCGCCAAGTCGCTCGACGGCGGCCCCATCGTCATGGCCGATCACGGCGACAACACTGCGTCGGGCGGCACGCAGGACGTCATGAGCGTGATCGAGGAGGCGATGAAGCAGGGTCTCGAAGACGCCTGCGCCGGCCCGATCTGCGATCCCGCCTGCGTCGAGCAGATGATCAAGGTGGGCGTCGGCGCCGAGGTGACACTCGAGCTCGGCGGCAAGATCGACATGCCGGCCATGGGCCTGAAGGGCAAGCCGCTCAAGGTGACGGGCAAGGTCAAGGCCATCACCGACGGCCAGTTCGTCGTCACCGGGCCGATGGCCACCGGCACCACGGCGCGCATGGGCCGCACCGCCGTGCTCGATACCGGCAAGATGCAGATCGTGGTCTCGGAGCGGCGCGCGGAGCCCTACG
>JBFWQN010000662.1:0-2799 GCA_050249405.1 Hyphomicrobiaceae bacterium
GGCGACATGTCGCTGGTGGGGCCGCGCCCGCTTGCGCTTGCCCACGATCAGCATTTCGAGCGCATCATTCCGAGCTATGCATGGCGCCATCACGCACTTCCCGGCATCACCGGGTGGGCGCAGGTCAACGGAAATCGCGGCGAGACGCCGACCGTGGCTGCCATGGAAGCCAGGGTTGAGCACGATATCGACTACATCGCCAATTGGTCGATTTGGCTCGATATCAAAATACTGTTCATGACGGTGCGGGCGGTGCTGTTCTCGCGCGACGTCTACTGATCGTCGGCCTTTGCAAGTCCGCGCGGCGAGCGCGACGGCCGGTCGCCACCCAGGACGCACGCCTAATGCTCCCGCATTGCGCACGCTGAAGTTGCTGGAGGGCACGGTTGCTCGCCTTGGCGAGCACGCTCGGGTGAAGCTGACGAGCGCCCGTTACCTAAAAAGGCATGCCGCTATCGCGCGAAGGGACGACCACGCGTGCGAAGGTCGTCGGCAATGGCCGCGACGAAGCCCCACGAGTCGATGAAGTAGCGGCGGAACAGGCGGCGTGGCTCGCTGCCGAAGCGCCAGAGCCACTCGAACCCGGCCTCCCGGACGACGCGAGGGGCGCGCCGGGCCGTGCCTACGTAGAAGTCGAGCCCGGAGCCGAATGCGAACGCGAACGCATCGCCGAGCTGATCGCGATGGTGATCCATCCAGATTTCGGATTTCGGCGCCCCGACGCCGAAGAAGAGGTGTGTGGGCTTCAGCGATTGAATTTGGGCGATCAGTGCGCTGCTGGCGCGTACGTCGCTCTCGAATCCATAGGGCGGCACCACCACGGCGAAGTCGCTGCGGGCAAATCCCTGTAGCAGCAATCGGCTCTCGAGCCTGCGCCGCGTTGCCTCGTGCGATGCGACGAGGAACGGCCGGTGCCGTCCCGGAATGAGCCGCTCCATGATGCGCGGAAAAAGATCGGATCCGGTGACGCGACCGGGAACTCTGGCGCCGCGAAGACGCGCGTAGAGGTAGACAGGGAAGCCGTCGGCCGTCACCACCGCTGCTTTGCTGTAGGCGGACCTGAAGCTGGTGTCACGCCGCAGCGTGACGACGTGATCGAGATTCATGGTGAGAAGCAGCTGCAACCCGCCATGCCTCGGTGGCAGATCCCGCGTGACGGCGCTGGCGATCTCGTTCAGGCTCATTTCCGAGAACGCGACGCCGAACACGCTCGGCTGGGCGCTCACTATCCCAGTCAACGCTCGAACCTGCCGCATACGCCGAACCTCCGATACTCACGGCATCGGACCCGGACGATCGAGCCGGGCAAAGCCGCTCATCTTCTTACTACTAGTAACGCTTCATTCATAGTTCTCTCTCTGTCGGCAACGTTAATGCCGATTGCCGCACGAGCCAATCCGCCATGTGGACCGGCGGATCGGCCACCTCGAAAGGTCCAATTGGCCGGGACGAATGAGGGCTTGCCGCCATCGTGCCGCGATGTTCACTATGAGATGCGAGCAGCCGTCGGATCAGCCGAAAGATCGCTAGATTGCAGTCCGGTCGAGCCCCTCAAGGGTTGCTGCCGTCCCAGTTTCGCCGGCATCGCTATTGCATGTCGGTGCTGCCGAATTGCCGCGCCCGTGGAGCGGTCGAGCTTTCAACTGAATAGGCCAAGTATGATGTCTCGTCAGCGAGCGGACGCAGATCCGCTGCCCTTGGGCCAGGACGTTGTCGCGCCTCTCCGAGCCAGGCAGACCTGCGACGGTTTGACAAGTCTCCGGGGCATCGCGGCGACTCTCGTCGTCGTCGAGCATTGCCTGCAGTCGTTCAGGGTCAACGGCATCGATCAAGCGTACTACTATCCGTTGGATTTCACCCAGCCTTGGCTGGTTCTGCAGCATTTGCTGTTCGCCATCTTCGACGGCGCTGCAGCGGTGGCGCTCTTCTTCGTCCTCAGCGGCACGGTGCTGTTCCTGTCGATGCAGCGCGACGAGCCGTTCGGAGCGCCAGCAGTGGTACGCTACTGGGTTCGGCGCTTGTTTCGCCTCTACCCGCTTCTGATTGCTGCCTCCCTGATGGCGGCGGTGCTCTATCACATGGTGCCGGCGCGGGTGGATGTGCCGGCCATGACGACCTGGGCGACCGCGCACATGGCAGTCGTGCCGGGTCTGAGCGAGATCGCATGGAACGCGCTCGGCAAGAGCAACACGATGAACGTGCCGGCGTGGTCGATCGCGGTCGAGATTCTGATCTCGGCCATTTTCCCATTGCTCTACATCGTCGCGGCCCGCGGCACGCCCACGACCAACCTCGTCGCGACATTGGCGCTGCTGGCCTTCTGCGTATGGCCGCCCGTGCACTTCCGCCATGTCGAGAACTACGTCTTTCCGTTCTTCCTCGGCCCTATGGTGCTGCTCTACGGCAAGTCGCTCGCGGAGGCGATGTGGCGGCTGCCAGCCGTGCCGCGCCGGCTGCTCGTGGCAGCGATCGTCATCGTCGCCATGACCGTCGAGCGCGTGCATTCGCCGACGCAATGGAACAATGGCGGCTCGATCATGGTGAAATCGATCGCCGCGGCCATGATCATCGCCTTCGTCTACTACGGCCCGTGGAAGGGATTTCTCTATCGGCCGAAAGTCGTGCTGCTCGGTGATGTCTCCTATGGCCTCTACCTCGTGCACTTTCCCATTCTGATGGTGCTGCTGAGGCTGATGACACCGATCGTCCCTGCGGAGTTGCCGCCACTCGCCGCGGTCTCGCTCAAACTGGGCCTGGCAGTTGTAGTGCTCTCCATCTCGCTGCCGTTGGCATGGCGGA
>JBFWQN010000663.1:0-2791 GCA_050249405.1 Hyphomicrobiaceae bacterium
CTTGTGCCGCAGTGTCAACGTTCGCGCCTCGTAGATCCCCTTGGCGGCAGACGAGTAAGGTCCGGAGCGACCATGCATCATGACCACCGCCGGCCATGGGCCGGGCGCAGACGGAACGAACAGAAATCCTCTGAGCGTCGTCTTGCCGTCGAGGCTGGGGAACGTCACTTCGTCGGGCGTTTGGGCGGCGTGTGAGACCGCAACGGCCGCAAGCATCCAGGCCAGTACCGCTGCGATTCTCGTGTGCATCTGCTTGCGTCTCCACTTGTCGTGTGCGTGCCATTATGGCGACAAGTCGATCGCGACGACAGCATCCGGCCAATCTACGGAGGTACACCGCGATCGAGTTGCGGATTCTGACGCATGTGAGCGTCGGCGCGATGCCAAGCCGCCCGTGCAGCATAGCGGGCTCTTGCCCAAGGCAAGTTCCCGGCATCGGCTTCCCGCTCGTAGACAGCGTGCAGAGCGCTCAACGCCTCCTCCTCGCGCAGATGCGGGTACCGCACGCGGGTCTCGTAACCGAGTCGATAGGCGAACCGATACTGCTCGTAGTCGAGCGACGGGTCGACGTAGGATTCGTATAGATAGTGGTCGCGCCAATAGGCGTCTTCGGACTGGAGCGTCGGGTCGAGCTTCTCGGCAAACGCCTTGCCGCTCAATCCGCCGAGAACGCCTCCCACGACGGCACCGGCGACGGACCCGACCGGACCCGCCATGGTACCGAGTGCGGCGCCGGCCGCTGCCCCGCCTACAGCCGCACCCAGGCCGACACCCAACGGGTGCGCGCCCGGCGCGCCGGTGACCGGGTCGCGATGAACTTCGTGTTTCTGCGGGTCATCGTGTCTTTTCATGACATACCTCGCTATCGGTGTCCCACCGATGCTTGCAATCGGCATGCCCAGGCAGAGACCGGCATCGTCGTGCACTGCCACGATCGCGCCTGGACAGAGGCGGGAGCGTGCCTTAGTCTGCGCCGACGCGGCGCTGCCGCCTTCGGAGACGACCATGCCTTTCACGATTCTTTACCCCGACGCCAAACCGCAGCAGCTGGACATAGAAACCAAGGCGCTCGGCAATGATGTCACGCTGATTCATGCCCGCCAGAAGAGCTTCGATGCGATCGACCTCAGCGTTTGGGAGTCGGCCGATGCCATCGTCGTCTCGCGCCTGCCGATCGATGCAAGCGTGATCCCTCATCTGAAGCGTTGCCGAATCGTCGTGCGCAACGGCGTGGGTTTCGATGTACTGGACCTCAAGGGACTCGGGGAGGCCGGCATCCCTGCATGCAACATCCCGGATTACGGCACGACCGAAGTCGCCGACAGCGCCATCGCGATGATGCTTGCCTTCGCCCGCGGCACGGCAGCGCTCGATACGTATCTGCGCGAGGACATGGCCGGAAACTGGACGCACGAGCGCAACGTCACGGCAAAGCGTTTGCGCGGCGCCACCTTCGGCGTCATCGGACTCGGCCGCATCGGTACGGCAGCCGCACTGCGTGCCCGCGCTTTCGGAATGCGTATCGTGTTCTATGACCCTGTCCTGCCGGGTGGTACGGAGCTCGGTCTGGGCTTCGAACGCGCACGGTCGCTGCAGGAACTCCTGGGCCAAGCCGACGTCGTCGACATGCATACGCCTCTCAACGAGAGGACCCGCAAGATGCTCAATGCCGAGACGGTCGGGATGATCAAGCCGGGTGCGTATGTCATCAACACCTCGCGCGGGCCCGTTTGCGACACCGCGGCGCTGCTGGAAGGGCTGAAGTCGAACCGCCTGCTCGCCGTCGGCCTCGACGTACTGCCCACGGAACCCGGACAGGCGGACGATCCCCTCGTCGCCGCATGGCGCGCGAACGAACCCTGGATCCGTGGACGCGTGCTGCTCAATCCGCATGCGGCCTTCTACAGCCCTGACGCCTACGTCGACCAGCGCACGAAGGCGGTACAGACCGCCTACAACTACCTGAGCGACGGCACGCTCGTGAACTGCGTCAATGCCGAGTACCTGAAGCGCTGAGGTGGAAACCGTGCCAGGCACGGTTTCCAGAGTGTTCAACCTCGGGCGGCCAAGGTCCGTGCTTCGCGCGCCGTGATGGCGTCGTGGCGCGCGATCACACGGCGTGCGCGCTCGATGATCGGGATGTCGATCATCTTGCCGTCGAGGGCGAACGATCCCCGACCCTGGCGCTTCGCCTCTTCATCGGCAGCGATCAGGTTGCGTGCATATGCCACCTCTTCGTCTCGAGGTTTGTACTCTTCGTTGACGATGGCGACCTGCCCAGGATGGATGCAGCCGGCCCCCATGAAGCCGAAGTCGCGCGAGCGCCGCACCATCGCACGAAAATTCTCCCAATCGCCAAAGCCCGCCACGCTGTCGACGAAGCCGAGCGGCATCACACCGGCCGCGGCCGCCGCGATGATCATATGCTGTTTTGGATAGAGGAGCGCCTCGCCGGTCGGCTGGAAATTGCAGGCCAGCGCGAGGTCCTCGCCGCCGACCGTCGCCGCAACGATGCGATTGCTCGCACTGAAGATCTCTTGCATGCGGAAGAAGGCATCCGGCGTTTCGACCATCGCGTTGAACTTCGTATGTCCCACCGTCATGCCGCGCTGTTCTTCCAATTCCGTGACGAGTTCGTCGAGGAGTCGCACGTGCGACGCGCTGTCGCATTTGGTGATCGCGATCGCGTCGACGTCCGGGCAGATGGATTCCTCGATATCGCGCACGGCCATGGCGATCGGCCGATTGATGCGCACGAGCACGTCCGCCCCGCCTCTGCGCACACGCGCTG
>JBFWQN010000664.1:0-2789 GCA_050249405.1 Hyphomicrobiaceae bacterium
CACGAGCTCGTCTTCGATTTCCGCGCGGCCTCGCGCGCCGAGTGCCTCGAGCGGATGCAGCAGTTCGCCGAGGACGTCATAGCGCGGGCCTAGTGACCACCGCCGCCCGGCGACGGGTCCCGGGCGAGCCGCTCCCTCAGCTCGCGCTTCAGCACCTTGCCCGCAGCATTGCGCGGCAGAGGCGCATCGAGGAAATCGATCGACTCCGGCACCTTGAAATCCGCAAGGCGCGCCGCGGCGAAGGCCCTCAGCGCGCCATCGTCGCAAAACCCGGAGCTGGCGACGACGAAGGCGTGCACGCGCTCGCCGAGCACCGGACAGGGGCGTGCAACGATGGCCGCCTCCACCACGCTCTCGTGGCCCGCGAGGACGTTCTCGACCTCGACCGAGTAGATTTTGAATCCGCCGCGATTGACCATGTCCTTGGCGCGGTCGAGCAGCGTGAGAAAGCCGTCGGCATCGAGCGCACCGACGTCGCCGGAGCGCCAGAAGCCTTCGACGAAAGCCTCGGCCGTCGCTTGCGCATCGTTCCAATATCCCGGGACGACATTCGGGCCCTTCAGCCAGATCTCGCCGCTTTGACCCGCAGGCAGCTCGTGGCCGGCCTCGTTCATGACCAGGATGTCGGCGGACGGCACCGCACGACCAACTTGTCCAGCACGGCCACGGCTCTCGTCAGGTGGCATCAGCACGACGGGACCCGTGGTCTCCGTCGAGCCGTAGGCATTGAAAAGCCGGAGCCCCGGCAATCGCTCGGCTAGGCGCGCGATGGTGGCAGAAGGCATCGGTGCCCCGCCGTAGCCGCCGACGCGCCAGGCCGCCAGATCGGCGCTCGCGAAGGCGGGGCTGAGGAGACACAGGTTGTACATGGCCGGCACCATCACCGTATGCGTCATGCCCTCGCGCGCCGCGAGCGCCAGGAAGGCGTCGGCCTTGAAGGACGGCATGACGATCAATCCGCCGGCCGCTTTCAGCATGAGCGCGATGCCGGCGGTAAGGCCCGTGACGTGGGTCAAAGGTACGCTCACCACCGAGCGGTCGTGCGCGCCGATGCCCATCGCAGCCTCGTAGATCATGGCCGCGTGGACGATGCCGAGATGCGTGAGCATGGCCCCCTTCGGCCGTCCCGTCGTGCCGGACGTGTAGAGAATGGCCGCGATGTCCTGCTCGGCCGAGGGGTAGGGCGCGAGTGGCTCCGACTCCTGCACGCCACGAAGCCCTGCGCCAGGGCTCGAAAGCTCGATCGCGAGGCGGTGCACCAGATCGGGCGTCTCGGCGCGGGATGGCAAGCTCACCGAGAGCGCCTCGTCGTAGAGCAGCGCTCTGGCACCCGAGCCCGCCAGCACGAAGCCGAGCTCGCGCGGTCCCTCCCGTACGTTCAGCGGCACCACGATGGCACCCATTCGCATGATGGCCAGAAGGGCAACGACCATCTCCGCCGAGTTGGGCAGAAGCAGCGCGATCCTGTCCCCTAGTCCAAGGCCGAGACGGGCGAGGCCCGCCGCAGTGCATCCGACCGCGTGGTCCAAACCGCGATAGTCGAGCCGTAGACCCTCGCAAACGAGCGCCTCGCCGTGAGGCCGCCGGATGACCGCATCGGCCAGCATCGCGCTCACGCTCTCGGGGCGCTCGGCGAAGCATCGCAGCAGCCGCGAGCCGTAATGACGCTCCATGCGCATCGCGGGTGTCGGGCCGAGCCATTGCATGCGTGCCGCCGTCTGCAAAGTGGAGAGGTTCCGGATAGAAACATGGCCGCCCAAAGGGCGGCCATGCAAGCGTCGGACGAACGTCCCGGCGAATAACGCGTCAGTCCAGCATACCCCACCGGCGCGGCAGCCAGAAGATGACCTCCGGCCAGATCATGGTCACCGCGAGCGCGATCAGCTGCAGCGTGATGAACGGAATGATGCCGCGATAGATGTGCATCATCGTCACCGACGGTGGCACCACACCCTTCATGTAGAAGAGAGCGAAGCCGAACGGCGGCGTAAGGAACGCCGTCTGCAGGTTCACCGCCAGCAGGATGGCGAAGTAGAGCGGGATGAGCTTGGGCTCCGAGATGTAGCCCGGAAACGTCGACTTGGCGAGGATGGGCGTGAAGATCGGCAAGAGGATCAAGCAGATCTCGAGCCAGTCGAAGAAGAAGCCCATGATGAAGGCCATTCCCATCACGAAGATGAGGACCTCCCACCCGGTGTCGATGCCGAAGTGCTTGAGGATCTCGAGCACCACGTCGTCGCCGCCGAGCGCCCGGAACACGTAGGAGAAGAGCGTCGCGCCGAACAGGATGAAGAACACCACGCCGCACGTGATGGCCGAGTTCTCAACCATCTCCTTCATGGTGGGCAGGGTGAGCTTGCCCGCTCGCCAGGCGAGCAGCATGGCACCGAAGCAGCCGACGCCACCGGCCTCGGTCGGTGTCGCCCAGCCCCAGAAGATCGAGCCGAGGACCAGCACGATCAGGAATGCTGGCGGCGTGAACGTGCCGATCACCATCTTCCACAGCTCGGCCGAGGTCTGCGGTCCCTCGGTCGCGCCGAGCGGTGGCGCAAGGTGCGGCTTCAGGTAGGCCAGGATGATGATGTAGATGACGTAGGTGCCCGACATGATGATGCCGGGAACGACGGCTGCCGCGAACAGCGTGCCGACCGAGATCTGCATCAGATCCCCCATGATCACGAGCATGATCGAGGGGGGAATGAGAATGCCGAGCGTGCCCGACGCCGCGATACAGCCGAGCGACAATTCCTTGGAGTAGCCCCGCTCGAGCATGACGGGCAGAGCGATCA
>JBFWQN010000665.1:0-2759 GCA_050249405.1 Hyphomicrobiaceae bacterium
TTCAATGCCCCATAGTCGAGATCGATATGCAGGTGCGTGAGAATGGCGCGCCTGGGGCGGAGCCGCTCGATCCACTCGAGGGCCTGAGCCACCGAGAAGTGGCTCGGGTGCGGGATGTAGCGCAGCGCGTCGACGATCCAGAGATCGAGGCCCGATAGCAGCTCCTCCGAGCCGTCGGGCAGCCCTCCGATGTCGGGCGAGTAGGCGATGTCGCGCACGCGGAAGCCGAGTGAGCCCTGGTCGCCGTGGCTCTGCGGGATCGGGATGGCCTCGATGGGTCCGGCCGCGCCGTTGATGGTGATGGGTGCGGGTGGCTGGATGTCGTGGGCGGTGAGGATCGGCGGATAGCTCGAGCCGGGCGGCGCCTCGAAGCAGTAGCTGAAGCGATGCTTGAGGGATTGGCCTGTCGCCTCGTCGAAATGCACGTCGACGCGGCGGCGCATATTGAAGGCGAGGATGCGCAGGTCGTCGATGCCGTGCGTGTGGTCGGCGTGGTCATGCGTGAAAGCCACGCCGTCGACGGCCGAGATGTCGGCATCGAGGAGCTGCTCACGCAGGTCCGGCGGCGTGTCGATCAGGAGCCGCGTCGCGCCACGACCGGCGATGCGCTCGACGAGGGCCGCGCACCGGCGTCGCCGGTTCCTCGGATTCGACGGATCGCAGGCGCCCCAGTTGTTGCCGAGGCGCGGCACGCCGCCGGACGAGCCGGAGCCGAGCAGGGTCAATCGATAGCTCATGTGGCAGTTCCGGCGGGCGGGCGCGGCACCTTGGTGAAGAGGCGAAAGAAATTGTCGGTGGTGGCCGCGGCGAAGGATTCGGGCGTCATGCCGCGTGCACGCGCCAGAGCCGCAGCGGTGTGAGCGACGAAAGCCGGCTCGTTGCGCTTGCCGCGCATCGGCTCGGGCGCCAGGAACGGCGCGTCGGTCTCGATCAGGATACGGTCGAGCGGCAGCTCGGCGGCGATGGCGCGCAACGCGTCGGATTTCTTGAACGTGACCACGCCGGAGAACGACACATAATGGCCGAGCGCCACGGCGCGCCGCGCCAGCTCTGCTCCTCCCGTGAAGCAATGCAGGATGGCCTTGAAGGGGCCCTTCGCCGTCTCGTCCTCGAGGAGCCGAATCGTGTCGGCGTCGGCGTCGCGCGTGTGGATCTCGAGCGGCAGGCCGGTGACGCGGGCCGCCGCGATGTGTCGGCGGAAGCCCTCGGCCTGCGCCTCCGGCGGCGACTTCTTGTAGAAGTAGTCGAGGCCCGCCTCGCCGATCCCGACGCATTTCGGATGCTCGGAGAGCCGCACGATCTCGTCGAGCCCGATGTCCAGCTCCTCGTGCGCCTGATGCGGATGCGTGCCGACCGTGCAGTAGACGGTGTCGTGAGCCTCGGCGATGGCGCGATAGGTGGCGTGCTGGCGGATGCGCGTCGAGATGGTGACGAGCACGCCGACGCCGGCTGACCTCGCGCGATCGATGTAGGCACCTCGGTCGGCCGCGAAATCCGGAAAATCAAGGTGGCAGTGATGATCGACGAGCATCATCTGATGCCGATCCTCGTCCGACGGCGGAGCGAGACGACGGAGCGGCCGGAGGAAGCGCAGCTGCTATTCCTAATGTGACTTCTCCATGACCGGCGCCTTTGTCCTTCTTCTGCTTCGGAGGCTTCGCGGCCTTCGCGGGCAAAGCATCGCCCTCCTCGGCGGGGCGCATGTAGCGCGGGAAGACGCCGGCAGGTGCTGGCAGCTGGGTGCCCGCCGCGAGCCGCCCGGATTTCCCCAGCGAGGCGAACGACCGCGCCGCCTCCGGCACGGCCAGCAGGTCGAGCAGTTTCGCGGCGGAGGCGGGCATCGCCGGTTGCACGAGGATGGAGAGCTGGCGCACCACCTCGGCGGTCACGTAGAGGATCGTGCCCTTCCGCTCGATCGGGAGCGTCTTGTCGAACGGCTTCTCGCTCGCAAAATAGCGGTCGGCATCGCCGATCACCGCCCACACGGTGTCGAGCCACGCCTTGATGGCCTGCTTCTCCATCGCGGCCGAGGCGGCCGGGCCCATGGCGTCGGCCGCGGCGAGGATCGCCTCGTCGGCCGCCGTGAGGGCTCCCGGCGCCGGCACCTTGCCTTCGAAACCCTTGGCGATCATCGACAGCGAGCGCTGCGCCAGATTGCCGAGGCCGTTGGCGAGATCGGCATTGATGCGGGTCTCGATCGCCTCCGGGCTGTAGCTGCCGTCCTGGCCGAACGCCACCTCGCGCAGGAAGAAATAGCGCACCTGATCGACGCCATAGGTACGCACGAGGTCGAACGGATCGACGACGTTGCCGACGGACTTCGACATCTTCTCGCCCTTGTTGACGAGAAATCCGTGGGCGAAGACCCGGCGCGGCGGCTCGAGCCCGGCCGACATCAGGAACGCCGGCCAGTAGACCGCGTGGAAGCGCACGATGTCCTTGCCGATGACGTGCACGTCGCACGGCCAGAAGCGCTTCAGAGGATTGTCGCCCTGGTTGAGCACGCCCGTTGCCGTCACGTAGTTGTTCAGCGCGTCGACCCAGACGTACATGACGTGCCGTGGGTTCCCCGGCACGGGGATGCCCCAGTCGAGCGACGCGCGCGAGATGGAAAGGTCCTGCAGGCCGCCCTCGACGAAGCTCCGGACCTCGTTCCGCCGCTCGGGCGGTAGGATGAAGTCGGGATTGGCCTCGTAGTGGCGAAGCAGGCGGTCCTGGAAGGCCGACAGACGGAAGAAATAGGTCTCCTCCTCGGTCCA
>JBFWQN010000666.1:0-2756 GCA_050249405.1 Hyphomicrobiaceae bacterium
GCTCACGACGGCGCTCACACCGCAGACGACGGGCCTCATCGGGCGCGAGCTGATCGCCGCGATGAAGCCGACGGCTTTTCTCGTCAACGTCGCGCGTGGCAAGGTCTGCGACGAACTCGCGGTGACGGCGGCGCTGTCGGCCCGGATGATCGCCGGTGCCGCGCTCGACGTGACGGCGGAGGAGCCGCTCGCGAAGGACAGCCCGCTCTGGGCCATGCCCAACGTGATCATCACACCCCACTCGGCCGGCGAGACGGTTCGCTACGAGGATCGCGTGCTCGACCTGCTGCTCGAGAACGTCGCGCGTTTGCAGCGGGGTGAGGCGAAGCTCGTGAACGAGATCGTGTGAGCCCATGTCCCGCCCCCCGACCCGCCTGCTCGCCATCTCGCACGACGAGGTCATGCGCCTCGTCGACCCCGCCCGCGCCGTCGACGCGCTGGCCGAAGGCTTCAAGGCCCTGTCCGACGGCAAGGTGGAGGCGCCACCCAGGCCCAAGGTCGATGTGCCAGGAAAGGGCTTCTCCCTCGCCATGCTGGCCTGGACGCCGGGCCGTCTGATCGCGCTGAAGACGGTCAACGTGTTCCACGACAACCATCGGCGAGGCCTCGAAAGCCATCAGGCGCTGGTCTCGCTGTTCAACCCCGAGACCGGCGAGCCCGTGGCCGTCCTCGACGGGGCGAGCCTCACAGGCATCAGGACCGCGGCCGCCGCCATCCTTGCCACCCGCGCGCTCGCACGAGACGACGCCGCCGTAGCCCTGGTCGTCGGGAGCGGCGTGCAGGGCCGCGAGCACGCCCGCCAGCTCGCCCTGGCTCGCAATTTTGCCGAGATCCGCGTTTTCGCCCGCAATGCCAAAGCCGCGCAGGCCATCGCCGCCAGCGTTCCGAACGGCACGGCGGTCACCGATCTTGAAGCCGCGACCCGGACGGCGGACGTGATCTGTCTCACCACCTCCTCTGCCGATCCCGTGATCGAGGACGGCTGGGTCCGACCCGGGACGCACGTGACGTCAGTGGGCTTCACGCCGCCCGGAAGCGAGCTTCCGTACGCGCTCGTCGATCGCGCGTCACTGTTCGTCGAGAGCATGGCGGCGTTCTCGCCGGCGCCGGTCGGCTGCGCCGAGCTTGCCGGCCGCGATCCTGCGGGCGGCGCCGAGCTCGGCGAGGTTCTGCTCGGGCGCAAGACGGGACGGACCGCGCCCGACCAGGTGACGCTCTACAAGTCGATGGGCAATGCCATGGAGGACATGGTGGTGGCCAATCTGGCCTACGAGGCCGCACTGGCAGCCGGCGCCGGCCAGCGCATCGAGCTCTAGTCGCAGCGCAGCTTGGCGAGCCGCCGGTGCTGCCGAGCCTGCCTCCTCGCCGTTCATCCTACGATGGAGCCCCCGATGCCCACCGAGACCCCGCTCGTTCCGCTCTCTGCCATAACCTGGATCGGAGAGGGCCTGGCGCGGCCCGAGTGCGTGCTGACGACCGCCAAGGGCGAGGTTTTCGTCGGTGACCACCATGCCGGCATCGCGGAGATCGGAAAGGCGAAGCGTCACATCGTCGGCGCGCCGCCAGGCTTTCTGCCGAACGGCGTCGCCATGACCCGCGGCCGGGAGTTCCTGATCGCCAATCTCGGCCCGGGCGGGGGCGTGTGGCGCCTCGATGGCGACTGGCGCCTCTTCCCGCATCTCCTGGAGGCCGATGGCGAGCTGCTCCGGGTGTGCAACTTCGTCGGTGTCGACCGGGACAGAACGGAGTGGATCTCGGTCTCGACCCGTGCCTATCCGCGCGAGCTCTCGTTTCATCCTCGCCACGCCGACGGCTTCATCGTGCGCCGCGACGCCGAAGGCGCCCACATCGTTGCCGATGGGATCGGCTTCACCAACGAGTGTCGCGTCGACCCCACGGGACGATGGCTCTACGTCAACGAGACGTGCGCCAAGCGCATCTCGCGCTTCCCGATCGTGGGGAAGTCGCTCGGCCGCCGCGAGACGGTGCACGCGTTCGGGCCCGGCGAGTTTCCGGACGGCTTCGCGTTCGACTGCGAGGGCGGCGTATGGGTCGCCTGCGTGTGTGCCAACCGGCTGATCCGCATCGAGACCAGCGGGCGGCGGACACTGGTTCTCGACGATGCCGATCCGAGCGATGTCGCCTTCGCCGAGAGCTACTTCAACGGCGGCCGGCGCGGCCGCGCGCACATCGAGGTCGGTGCGAGACGCAGCCTCAAGAACATCGCCAGCGTCGCCTTCGGCGGTCCCGATCTGAGGACGGTCTACATGGGCAATCTCGCGGGCGACCGCATCCCGACCTTCCGCTCGCCCATCGCCGGTGCCGAGCCGGTCCAATGGCGCTTCTGAGGCCGCAACGAGGACGTCTGTCATGGCCACCAACACCCAGGTCGTTCTCGCCAAGCGGCCGCCTCCCGGCCCGCTGACGCCGGACTGCTTCGCCTTGAGGGAGGTGCCGCTGGTCGAGCCCGGCGAGGGCGAGGTGCGCGTCAGGATCGCCTTCGTCTCGCTCGATCCGGCGATGCGCGGCTGGGTGAACGATACCCGCTCCTACATGCCGCCCGTCGGCATCGGCGAGGTGATGCGCGCCTACGCGGCCGGCTACGTCGAGGCCTCGCGCCATCCGGACTTCAAGGAGGGCGACGCCGTGCAGAGCGTGCTCGGCGTGCAGCAGTACGCGACCGTCAAGGCGCGCGGCCGGCTGGTGAAGGTCGATACCTCCAAGGCTCCGCTCGAGCGGTGGGTGGGCGGCCTCGG
>JBFWQN010000667.1:0-2752 GCA_050249405.1 Hyphomicrobiaceae bacterium
GAGGTCTCGTCGCTCAACTCGGTGTTTTCGAACGCCGGGGCGATCGTCGTGGCCCATTACGCTGGTCTCACCGTCGCCGAGATGACGACCCTGCGGGGCCGCATGCGGGAGGCGGGCGCCAGCGTGAAAGTCGCCAAGAACACGCTCGCCAAGCTTGCTCTTCAAGGCACGGACGCCGAGCACATCACCGGCCTTCTGAAGGGCCAGACGGTGATTGCTTTCTCCACCGATCCGGTGGCGGCGCCCAAGGTCGCCACAGACTTCGCCAAGACCAACGAGAAGCTGGTCATCCTCGGCGGAGCGATGGGCAAGACCAACCTCAACCCCGAAGGCATCAAGGCGCTCGCCTCGCTGCCTTCGCTGGATGAGCTCCGCGGCAAGCTTGTCGGCATGATCCAGACGCCGGCAACGCGCATCGCGGGGGTCCTCGCAGCACCCGCCGGGCAGCTCGCCCGGGTGGTTGGGGCCTACGCCAAGAAGGACGAGGCGGCGTGACGCCGTTCGAAAGCACAAACCAACGGTTCGAACCAATCAGGAAAGAGTAAGATGGCTGACCTTGCGAAAATCGTAGACGACCTCTCGAAGCTGACCGTCCTTGAGGCGGCCGAGCTCTCGAAGATGCTGGAAGAGAAGTGGGGCGTCTCCGCCGCGGCCCCGGTCGCGGTGATGGCCGGTGGCGCCGGCGGCGCGGCCGCCGCCCCGGTCGAGGAGAAGACCGAGTTCAACGTCGTCCTCACCGATGCCGGCGCCCAGAAGATCAACGTGATCAAGGAAGTCCGGGCGATCACCGGGCTCGGCCTGAAGGAGGCCAAGGACCTCGTCGAGGGCGCGCCGAAGGCCGTGAAGGAAGGCGTGACCAAGGAAGAGGCCGACAAAATCAAGGCCCAGCTCGAAGGAGCCGGCGCCAAGGTCGAGCTGAAGTAGGTCTGAATACTGCGGGCGGCCGGTTCGCCGGCTGCCCGCCGGAATGAAGAGGCCGGCCCTGGCAATGCCGGGTCCGGCCACCCATATAGGCGAGTTCCCTAAACGATTGTCCCGAGTGCCGCCCGGCTTTCCGGACAGCCGTTTCCACAGATCAAGGAGCCGACATGACGCAGACATTCACCGGTCGCAAGCGTGTCCGCAAGACTTTTGGCTCGATCCGCGAAGTCGCGGAGATGCCGAACCTCATCGAAGTTCAGAAGGCGTCCTACGACCAGTTCCTGCTGGTCGAAGAGCCGGAAGGCGGGCGTCCGGACGAGGGTCTGCAGGCGGTCTTCAAGTCGGTCTTTCCGATCTCCGATTTCTCCAACTCCGCCCTTCTTGAATTCGTTCGCTTCGATTTCGATCCGCCGAAATACGACGTCGACGAGTGCCGCCAGCGCGGCATGACCTTCTCCGCCCCGCTGAAGGTGACCCTCCGCCTCATCGTGTTCGATGTCGACGAGGAGACCGGCGCCAAGTCGGTCAAGGACATCAAGGAGCAGGAAGTCTACATGGGCGAGATGCCGCTCATGACGATGAACGGCACCTTCATCGTCAACGGCACCGAGCGCGTGATCGTCTCGCAGATGCACCGCTCGCCGGGGGTCTTCTTCGACCACGACAAGGGCAAGACCCATTCCTCGGGCAAGCTGCTCTTCGCCGCCCGCATCATCCCCTATCGCGGCTCCTGGCTCGACATCGAGTTCGACGCCAAGGACATCGTCTATGCGCGTATCGACCGCCGCCGGAAGATCCCGGTGACGTCGCTCCTGTTCGCGCTCGGCCTCGACGGTGAGGAGATCCTCGACACCTTCTACAACAAGGTCGTCTACACCCGGACCGACGACGGCTGGCGCCTGCCTTTCGACGCGCAGCGCATGCGCGGCATGAAGGCGGTCACCGACCTCGTCGACGCCGACAGCGGCGAGGTGGTGGTCGAGGCCGGCAAGAAGCTGACCGCCCGCGCCGCCCGCCAGCTCGCCGAGAAGGGCGTCAGCGCCCTCAAGGTCGCCGACGAGGACCTCTACGGCCACTACCTCGCGACCGACATGGTCAACACCGAGACCGGCGAGATCTTCGCCGAGGCCGGCGATGAGATCACCGAGAAGCTGCTGCCGGCGCTGGTCGAGGCGGGCTACGACGAGATCACCATCCTCGACATCGACCACATCAATGTCGGCGCCTACATCCGCAACACGCTGGCGGTCGACAAGAACGAGACCCGCGAGGACGCGCTCTTCGACATCTACCGGGTGATGCGCCCGGGCGAGCCGCCGACGATCGAGACCGCCGAGGCGATGTTCAAGTCGCTGTTCTTCGACGCCGAGCGCTACGACCTCTCGGCGGTCGGCCGGGTCAAGATGAACATGCGCCTCGACCTCGACGCCGAGGACACCGTCCGGGTGCTGCGCCGCGAGGACATCCTGGCGGTGATCAAGACGCTGGTGCAGCTCCGCGACGGCAAGGGCGAGATCGACGACATCGACAATCTCGGCAACCGCCGCGTCCGCTCGGTCGGCGAGCTGATGGAGAACCAGTACCGCATCGGCCTCCTGCGCATGGAGCGGGCGATCAAGGAGCGCATGTCGTCGGTCGAGATCGGCAACGTCATGCCGCAGGACCTGATCAACGCCAAGCCGGCGGCCGCCGCGGTGCGCGAGTTCTTCGGTTCCTCGCAGCTCTCCCAGTTCATGGACCAGACCAACCCGCTCTCGGAGATCACCCACAAGCGCCGCCTCTCGGCGCTCGGCCCGGGCGGTCTCACCCGCGAGCGCGCCGGCTTCGAGGT
>JBFWQN010000668.1:0-2751 GCA_050249405.1 Hyphomicrobiaceae bacterium
TGGGCCGGTGGCAGGGCTGCAGGCGTGCGGGCCGACACCTCGCGCAGCGCTCGGATGGCCGCCTCGAAGGTCAGTCCCTGCGCCTTCAGAAAGCTCGCGGCCATGCTGCGCCCGTCGCCGACCAGCGCGGCGAGCACGATGGCTCCGTCGATGCTGGTCCGGCGGCCCTGCTGGGCGGCCAGCGTCGCGTACTTGAGAACTTGAGTGAGCGCCTGCGAGATGGCCGGCGCGCCCGGCGTGCCGGGCGGGACGCGATCCTCGAGCGTGCCGATGTAGCCGGCAACGTCGGAGCGCAGACGGGCGAGATCGACTTGGCAGGAATCCAGCACGTGGGAGGCGTCGCTGTCCTCGGACAGCGCCAGCAGCAGGTGCTCCAGCAGGACCTGCGCCTCGGACTGGCTTGCAGCATACTCCCGCGCCCTGAGCAGGGTCGCCTGCAATCCGGGCGACATCGGCACCTTGCCGCCTTCCTCCGCCATTGCCTGCGCCATCCCCTCGGCGTCCCCTGTCCCCGAACGATCGCGCTGCTAGCCCTGCTTCGCGGCGAAACTTTAGCCGATCGGCGGCTGTCCCGCATCTGGAATGGGGGCAACGCTTCGGCGTTCCTGATGGCATGCCATGCAAAGGCGGGCACCCGCGACAGTTCCCCGGAGGTTCTCGCAATCCCGGCGCAAGTCCTTCTCCTCGCCGGTATGACGCGGAGTCGTCCATTGCGACCCGACGGAGCCATCCGGATCATCAGGTCGGCGATTGACACGGGAGCGCGCGCGGACGCTCAATTCCGTCGCGGGGTCGCACCTTGCCGAGCCACGTCCACAGGAGCCCAGCCAATGACCAATGTCGCAGCCATCACCGGCGCCGCCTCCGGCATCGGCCGTGGCACCGTGCGCCGCCTTCTCGACGACGGCTGGACGGTGGTCGCGCTCGACGTATCGGAGCCGGGTCTCGCGAGCTTGCGCAAGGAGCTGGCGAGCTATGCCGGCCGCCTCGACACGCTCGCCGCGGACGTCCGCACCGAGGCGAGCCTTGCAGCGGCCTTCGAGCGCATCGCTGCCCGGCATGGCCGCCTCAACGGCCTCGTTGCCTCGGCAGGATTGCTGCGCACGGGGCCCCTCGACCAGATGCCCACGGGCGAGTTCGACGATCTCTTCGCCGTCAACGTGCGCGGTCTCTGGCTCACGGCGAAGCTCGCCATGCCGCTGCTCAAGTCCACGGCGGCCAAAGGCGAGGCGGCGCGCGTCGTCTTCCTCGCCTCGATCGCCGGCATCCGCCACAAGATCGAGAGCGGCGCCTACGCGGCAACCAAATCGGCCGTGATCGCGCTCACCAAGGTGTGGGCGGTCGAGAGCGCGCCATCGGGCGTGCTGATCAACGCGGTGGCGCCCGCCACTGTCGATACGCCGATGGTGGCCCCCTACATGAACCCGGGCGCCAACGTGCGCTACAAGACGAGCGGCGCATCCCCGCTGGGCCGCATCGCCGATCCGGCGGACGTGGCAAGCGTGATCGCCTTCCTGCTCGGGCCGGACGCCGGCTATGTCAACGGCACTGTCATTCCAGTCGATGCGGGTACCAGCGCCGCCTTCGTGCCGAAGGGCTAGCCGGCAGCAGGCCAGGACTTTGGCCCAGGCCCCTCGATGCTGGCAGCAAGGCCGGTTGCTGCCCGCATTCTACGGGGGGCTCGCACGGTCCATGGGAGCCCGTTCGCAACGGCACCCGCCAGGTGATTGACGCCGAACCATTTGCCTAATTGGCTGTTTTGATACCTGGGGCGGGATTCGGCTCATGCTCTTTGCCTCGAGGAAAGGATAACATCGTTGTCGCAGAATCCTCGCGAGGACGACAAAGCTGCTCGCCCCGTGGTGTGCGCGATCGGTGCGTCTGCCGGGGGCGTAAAAGCGCTGCAAAATCTCTTCTCCGCGTTGGAGCAGGACCTCGACTTGGCCTACGTCGTCATCATTCATCTTTCGCCCGATCATCCGAGCCAGCTCAGCGAGATACTCGCGGGCAGGACGCAGATGCCCGTGCTGCAGGTAGACGATTCACCGCGGCTCAAGGGCGACTGCGTCTATGTGATCGCGCCGGATCGCGAGCTCGTCATCGAGGACGGTCACGTCACCTCGCGCCCGATCAGCGAGCCTCGCAGCCGGCGTGCTCCCATCGACCTCTTCTTCCGCTCCATCGCGCAGTCGCGCGGCGATGGAATCGCGGTGCTCCTGAGCGGCTCTGGCTCCGACGGGGCGCTCGGCGTCAAGGCCATGAAGGAGGCCGGTGGAGTGATCCTCGTCCAGGAGCCTTCGGATGCGGAGTATGCCAACATGCCCCGCAGCGCCATCGCCACGGGCGCTGTGGATTTCGTGGGGACGGTGCCGCAGCTTGCGGCCCGCATCGCCGAGATCGTGCGCAACAAGAGCGCCATCCAGAAGCTGAAAAAGCAGGATACGGAAGCCGAGGTGCGTCGCATCCTCGCGTTCTTGCGCGCCCGCACCGGTCACGACTTCGCGAGCTACAATCGCAACACCGTCATGCGGCGGATCGCAAGGCGCATGCAGATTACCCGCCAGGTCACCTTCGAAGCCTACCGGGAGTTCGTTCGCATCAACCCGGAGGAGGCCCAGGAGCTTTTTTCCGACCTCCTGATCTCGGTGACGAGCTTCTTCCGGGACCCGGCTGTTTTCGAGGTCGTCTCGACGTCTGCCATCGGCCCGATCTTCGATCGTCTCGGCGCCGACGAGCCGTTGCGCGCCTGGG
>JBFWQN010000669.1:0-2738 GCA_050249405.1 Hyphomicrobiaceae bacterium
TGCCGATGGTCTGGGCCTTCGGCTTCATCTTCCTGTTCACGGTCGGTGGCGTCACCGGTGTCTTGCTGGCCAACGCCGGCGTGGATCGTGCCCTCCACGACACCTATTACGTCGTCGCGCACTTCCACTACGTGCTCTCGCTCGGTGCCGTGTTCGCAATCTTCGCGGGCTGGTATTACTGGTTCCCGAAGATGTTCGGCTACATGTACGACGAGACCATCGGGCACGTGCACTTCTGGCTGACGTTCGTCGGCGCCAACATCCTGTTCTTCCCGCAGCACTTCCTTGGTCTCGCGGGCATGCCGCGCCGCTATGTGGACTATCCGGATGCCTTCGCGGCCTGGAACAAGATCTCGTCCTTCGGCTCGTACATGACGGCCTTCGCGACGCTGGTCTTCTTCGTCGGCGTCCTCATGGCCTTCGTCCGCAAGCAGAAGGCGGCCGACAACCCCTGGGGCGAGGGTGCCACCACCCTCGAGTGGACACTCTCCTCTCCGCCGCCGTTCCACTGCTTCGAGACACTGCCGCGCATCGAGGCTAGCGAGCACCACTGATCCTCGGTCCGGGGCGGCTCGCCGCCCCGGATGCTTGCGCCTCCGCCCGGCTTGCGGCCCTTGCGGCCGCCGCCTGGTGGAGAGACCTGGAACCCTGAGACAGCTAGGCCGGGACGGAACATGGCCGACATCGGAGCGACGAGCGGCGAAGCGCACACCGGCGACCTCGGCGGAGCCGTGGGCGACTACATCGCGCTGCTGAAACCCCGTGTCATGTCGCTCGTCATCTTCACCGCGCTGACAGGCCTCGTCGCCGCGCCGGGCTCCATCCATCCCGCGCTGGCCGTCATCGCGCTCATCGCCATCGCGGTCGGGGCCGGCGCGTCGGGTGCGCTCAACATGTGGTGGGATGCGGATATCGATGCGCTCATGCAGCGCACGAAATCCCGGCCGGTCCCGCAGGGTCGTGTCACGGCCGACGAGGCTCTGGCATTCGGCCTCGTTCTCTCCGTGCTGTCGGTCATGACGCTCGGCATCACCGTGAGCTGGGTGGCGAGCGGCCTCCTCGCTTTCACCATCGCCTTCTATGCCGTCGTCTATACCATGTGGTTGAAGCGCAGCACGCCACAGAACATCGTCATCGGAGGCGCAGCTGGCGCCTTCCCGCCGATGATCGGGTGGGCTGCGGTCACCGGCGGGGTCAGCCTCGACAGCGTTCTGCTGTTCCTCATCATCTTCATGTGGACACCACCGCACTTCTGGGCCCTGGCACTCTATCGGACGCGGGACTACGAGGCGGCCGGCGTGCCGATGCTGCCTGTGGTGGCCGGTCCGGCCGAGACGCGGCGTCAAATCCTCGTCTACAGCATCTTGCTCGTGCCCATCGCCTGTGCGCCCGTGCTGACGGGCCTGGGTGGGATCGCCTACGGGATCACATCGGTTGGTCTCGGCGCGATTTTCCTGTCGCTGGCCGTCGAGGTGTGGCGCCGGACGGAGGGGGTTGCCGCAGACAAGGCGGCGAAGCGGCTGTTCGGGTTCTCGATCCTCTATCTGTTCCTGCTGTTCGCCGTGCTGCTTGCCGAGCATGTGGCTCGGCATCTCGGCGCCTGATGGGGTGAAAGGGATGCACGTGGCCAATCCGAGCGAGGACGAGGTAAAGCGGCGGCAACGCACGCGCTCGATCGCCATCGGCTTGGCACTCGGCGCGCTTGTCGTGCTGTTCTACGTTGCGACCATCGTCCGCCTGGGGCCGAATGCGCTGCGCAAGGACGGTGGTGGCCGTCCGGCGCCCACCGTCACGGCGCCGCAGGGCGTGCTCCCGGCAGAATGCAAGAAGGCTGGCACATGCTGAACCGCAATGCGAAGGTCGGCGTCATATGCGCCGGTGTTGCCGTCGGAATGGTAGGGCTCGCCTATGCCTCGGTGCCGCTCTACCGGCTGTTCTGCCAAGCGACGGGTTTCAACGGCGCTACCGTCCGCGCCGCCGCTCCCTCAGACAAGGTGCTCGACCGAACGGTGACCGTGCGCTTCGACGGCAACGTGGCGCCCGGCCTCGACTGGGAGTTCGTGCCGGTCGTCAACACCATGCAGGTCAAGATCGGCGAAAGCTCGCTGGCGTTTTTCCGCGCCCGCAACACCTCGACGGGGCCACTCGTCGGCACGGCCACGTTCAATGTCACGCCCGAGCAGGCCGGCGGCTTCTTCAACAAGGTGCAATGCTTCTGCTTCACGGAGCAGCGGCTCGAGGCGGGCGAATCCGTGGATATGCCGGTCAGCTTTTTCATCGACCCGGCAATCGTCGACGACAACGACGGCAAGCACATCCGTCTCATCACGCTGTCGTATACGTTCTATGCCGTGAAGGGCAAAAACAGCGCAGCCGTGAAGCTGCCTCCGGCCACGTCGGGTGGTGCCGGTGGCAGCGAGCGGCAGGCGCCGCCCGGTTGAGGACGCGAGTCTCGTGGCAGGTCCTGCGGTGGCATCCGCAGGGCCCGCAACTGGAAGGTCAGGGCGGAGTCGGCACGGGCGCCGGCTGAAACGCTCAGTGGGGATCAGGAGGATCGGGATGGCCGACAGCCACGCCAAGCACCATGACTACCATCTCGTCGACCCGAGCCCGTGGCCGGCGGTCGGCTCGCTGTTCGCCTTCATCATGGCGGTCGGCGCCATCATCTGGATGAAGACGCACGCGAGCCCGACGGCGACGCTGCTCGGCACGCGTGGTCCGTGGGTGTTCGCCGTCGG
>JBFWQN010000670.1:0-2737 GCA_050249405.1 Hyphomicrobiaceae bacterium
GAGCAAAGAAGCGGGCCGCGCGCCAGCGATAGAGCTAGCTCGTGATAATGTTGCCGCAACACAGGTTGACGGCGCGTTTCGGGCTGATCCGCATCATGCGAGCGCTTATGCGCCCGCCCTGCGGCCCGGTCAAGACCGGCAAGGCTCACACAAATCGCGCTCGCACCTCGCCGAGCCGGCCGAAGTCGCCGACGGCCTCCGCGCCTTGGTCGACCGCATAGATGCCCGTCATCGAGCCAGTGGTGAGCACCTGTCCTCTGGTGAGAGGGTGCCCGAGGCGCCCCAGCGCGTTGACCAGCCAAACGAGTGACTTGAAGGGATGGCCGAGCACCAGCGCGCCGGTGCCCTCGACGACCGGCTTGCCGTCGACGACGAGGCGCGTGGCATGCGCCGGATAGTCGAAGCCGCGCCAGTCGGCGACCGGGCTGCCGAGCACGATGCCGCCGTTGAGACCGCTGTCGGCGAGCGCCTGCCCGGGCGAGCCGCCCGGGACGGCCGTGTAGCGCGGCGTGATGATCTCCATGGCAGGAACCAGCGCCTCGACCGCATCCAGCACCTCGGCCTCGCCGTAGCCGCCCGCGCGGGGCGCGAGATCGCGGCCGAGCCGGAACGCGAACTCGACCTCCACGGAGACGGCACGCTTGCCGTTCTCCTGCGGCGCGCGGAGATCGTACAGTCGCGCCTCGGCCACCGCCGGGCTCGTCATGATGGTCGGCGCGAACATGGGCCCGAGGAATGGCTCGGCGAGGCCGAAGCGGTCCTGCACGGCCTTCATGGTAGCGCCGGCCTTCCATCCCGCGACCGGCTCGCCCCACGCCGCGATGAAGGCCTTCTGCACGGCATAGCCATCCTCCGCCGAAACCGGCCTGCAGCTGTCCGGCAGCGCTTCGATCGGCTTCCTGTCGCGCCGGGCGGCGGCGAGCGTCGCAGCAGCCGTGCGGATGGCATCGGGCGTCATGTCGTTCTCCTGCGTCCATTGGCGGCCGCTGCGGGACCGACTTCCCACAGCCCATTCGCCGCCGTCGGTTGACCTCGGGTGCGCCGCGACCATGATGCTGCCGCAGAGACATGTCCAGGCTCGGCATGAGCGCAAGGGCGGCATTCAGGCGACCGTCGTGGCGCCAGCGGCGGAAGAGGACGGATCGTGGCAGGACCTATCGGGGCGAGACGGCTTTGGCTCGGATGCGTGGTGCTTGCCGGCGTCCTGGCCCTGGGCATCGCGGCGCCATTTGCCGGACCGGCCGCCGCGCAGTCCGGCTGGTGGCCATGGGCTACCGATTCGCCACCGGCGCCGCGCCCCCCGCCGGTCCGGCGCGAGCCGCCCCCGCAGTATCGTCCGCCCGGTGATGGCTACGGCAGTCCCGGCGGCTATCAGCCGCCGCAGCGCGGCTCCGTCTGCCTGCAGCTCGAGCAACGCCTCGTCGACTTCCAGCGCCAGGGGAGCCAGCCACAGAGCCAGCTCCCGCAGATCGAGAACGACCTGCGCCAGCTCGAGCGCACGCTGCGGCAGGGCGAGTCGCGGCTCGAGCGCTCGGACTGCTACGATTATTTCCTGTTCTCGAAGACCTTGCGGCGCTCGCGGCAATGCGTGGACCTCGCCAACGAGGTCGACACCACCCGCCGCCGGCTGGCCGAGCTCGACGCCCAGCGACGCCAGCTTCTGGGCCTCGGCTCGCGCGACCGCAGCTATCAGGACGATCTCATCCGCGAGCTTGCCCGCAACGGCTGCGGCCAGCAGTACCAGCAGGAAGCCGCGCGGCGCGGTGGCTCGGCACCGTTCTCGTCGCTCTGGCAGGACGAGGACACCGGCCCGTCCGGCCGCGGCAACGAGTTCAAGTCGCTTCCCTTCGCCACCTACCGCACGGTCTGCGTCAGGCTTTGCGACGGCTACTATTTTCCGATCAGCTTCTCGACGCTCGAAAGCCACTTCAGCCGCGACCTGGAGGCCTGCCAGTCGAAGTGCGCCGCGCCGGTCGAGCTCTACTTCCACCAGAACCCGGGCGGAGCGATGGAGCAGGCGATGTCGATGAGCGATCGCAAGCCCTACACCAGCTTGAAGTCAGCCTTCCGCTATCGCAAGGAGTTCGTGCAAGGCTGCTCGTGCAAGCAGGCCGAGTACACGCCTTCCCCGGCCGACCAGGGCGAGCGCAAGGCCGAGGCGGCGCCGTCCGGCAGACAGAGCCGGCGCCCGTAGAAGGCGCGGGACCATCTACCGCCAATCTGGCCTGACGATCTCAACTTTCAGTTGAGCCGATCTATTTCCGAGACAGGCATTATGCCGCCAAAGAAAATGTGTATAAGTCAAGCGGTCCGATTTGCATCATGGCCGCGGGGCGACAGCGCATGTCCGATCATGTGCCCAGATTTTCCGAGCCGATCACAGCGACCATAGGTCCGGCTGGCCTCGATCATTGGGCCGACATCCGCGCCCTGCACGCGCTGGCGTTCCGTCATCTTGCCGGCCTGACGCTCGACGATGGCCAGATCGAGGCTTTCGCGGCCCACGTGCGCGAGCCCGAGTACACCGAATCGCTCTTGACCCAGGATTTGCTGGTGGCCTGGCACGACGCGCGCCCGGTCGGCACCGCCGGATGGACGCCCGACGATCGTGGCGCCCTGGCCCGAATCACGTCCGTTTGCGTATCGCCGCTGTTCACTCGGCTGGGTGTCGGCCGCTCGCTCGTCGCCGCAGCCGAGGAGCGTGCACGGGCCGCGGGCTTCCGGTCGTTCTCGGTGC
>JBFWQN010000671.1:0-2710 GCA_050249405.1 Hyphomicrobiaceae bacterium
TCAGCTGGACTTTCTGGCCATCGCTCGCGGCGGCGGCCCTGATCCTGGCGCTCGGCAAGCCTCTGCTCTGGCTGTTCGGCCCGCAATTCATGGACGGGTATCCGGTGATGCTGGTGCTGGCGGCGGGCTTCCTGGCGCGCGCCGCGACAGGACCGGCCGAGCTGCTGCTCAACATGCTGGGGCTGCAGCGGGCCTCGGCGTGCGTGGCGATGACGGTCGCCAGCCTCGATATCGGGCTCAATCTGCTGCTGGTGCCGCGGCACGGCCTGATGGGCGCAGCCATGGCCACGGCACTGTCGCTGGCCTTCGGCGCGGCGCTCAACACGATCATCGCGAAACGCTGGCTCGGGCTCTCGATCGGCATCTGGAGCAACGCCGGGCGCGGACGAGGCCCGAGTCAGGCATGACCACCGTGCGGTGGCGCTCGGAAACGAAGCGGCCTAATTTCGGTCGATGACCACCCTTTTCGAAGCTGCCGGCATGGGCGAAGGCGGACGGCGGCCGCTTGCCGACCGACTGCGTCCGCTGCGCCTGTCCGACGTCGTGGGGCAGGACCATCTGGTCGGCCCCGATGGCACGCTGACGCGTCTCCTCGCCTCGGGACGGCTGCCGAGCCTCATCCTCTGGGGGCCGCCGGGCACCGGCAAGACAACGATCGCCCGCCTCCTCGCCCGGGAGGTGCGGCTCGAGCTCGAGCAGCTTTCGGCGATCTTCTCGGGCGTACAGGATCTGAAGAAAGCCTTCGACCGGGCGCGCGCGCGCCGCGAGGTGGGACGCGGCACGCTGCTCTTCATCGACGAGATACACCGCTTCAACAGGGCGCAGCAGGACAGCTTCCTGCCGGTCATGGAGGACGGCACGATCACGCTCGTCGGTGCTACGACCGAGAATCCGTCTTTCGAGCTCTACGCGGCGCTGCTGTCGCGTGCGACCGTGCTGGTGCTCAACCGGCACGACCATGATGCCATCGAGAAGCTGCTGGCCCGGGCCGCGGCCTCGGAAGGCCGGCCTTTGCCCCTCGATGCCGGTGCGCGGGACGCTCTCGTCGCAATGGCCGACGGCGACGGCAGGACGGCACTGAACCTCGCCGAGGAGGTGCTCGCGGCGGTGCCGGCGACCGGCGCGCCGCTCGGCCGGGACAGTCTCGCCGAGCTCGTGCAGCGGCGCGCTCCGCTCTACGACAAGAGCCGAGACGGTCACTACAATCTGATCTCGGCGCTGCACAAATCGGTGCGCGGATCCGATCCCGACGCAGCGCTCTATTGGCTCGCCCGCATGCTCGACGGTGGCGAGGACCGGCTGTTTCTCGCGCGGCGTCTGGTGCGCATGGCCATCGAGGACATCGGCCTCGCCGATCCGCAGGCGCTGGTGCAGGCGCTGGCCGCCAAGGATACGTACGATTTCCTCGGCAGCCCCGAGGGCGAATTGGCATTGGCGCAAGCCACGATCTATCTCGCCACAGCACCGAAATCCAATGCCGCCTATGTGGCGATCAAAGCCGCCATGCGGGCTGCCAAAGAGCACGGCAGCCTCGCGCCACCGAAACACATTCTGAATGCCCCGACACGGCTCATGGCCGACGAAGGCTACGGCGCTGGCTACGCCTACGATCACGATACGCCCGAGGCGTTCTCGGGTCAGGATTATTTCCCCGAGGAATTCGCCGAAAGGCCGACATTCTACGATCCACCCGAGCGTGGCTTCGAGCGCGAGATCAGGAAGCGCCTGTCGTATTGGAACGGCTTGCGGAGTCGCGCCCGCGGAGAAGGCTGATAGCCACAGCCGCGGACCTGTGCCGACCAGCACCGCGAAGGCTTGAGAATCCAGGCCATATGCAGGTCGTCCGCACATGCGGCCCCGACAGCAGCGCTGCCCCCGATGCGTCGGGAGAGCGCCCCTGCTGCGAAGAATTATGAAAATCTCCATCGGTGTGAGTACGCGCACAGCCCGCAGGCCGTGTCCGCGGCAATCTCCGTTTCATCGGCAGCCGGACGGCACCGAGCGAAGCGACAGAGAATACGGCAAAAAACGGCGGCAAGACCGCCTCAAAGGAGAGATGGTCATGAGCACGATCGAAGCGACGGCGCACGACGGCATCCGCGCCCTCGACGTCAACGAGATGGAGAAGGTCGGCGGCGCCGGCTGGGGCTATCAGGCCCACGGCAACCACCACGACCTCGTCTATACGGTCCGCCTGCCCTTCATCGGCACGCGCACCCTGGTCCGCATCCACCTGCCCTGGTAAGCGACCTCGCCGCTTTCCTCCCGGAGAGCGGCACAACGTTTCACTGCGAATAACGAGCAAAAAAGCAAATCCATTCGAAATCCTGGAGAGATGGTCATGAGCACGATCGAAGCGACGGCGAACGACGGCATCCGCGCCCTCGACGTCAACGAGATGGAGAAGGTCGGCGGAGCCGGCTGGGGCTATCAGGCCCACGGCAACCATCACGACCTCGTCTACACGGTCCGCCTGCCCTTCATCGGCACGCGCACCCTCGTTCGCATCCACCTGCCCTGGTAAGCGGCCTCGCCGCTTTCCTCCCGGAGAGCGGCACAACGTTTCACTGCGAAAAACGAGCCACAAAACAAATCCATTCGAAATTCTGGAGAGATGATCATGAGCACGATCGAAGCGACCGCGAACGACGGCATCCGCGCCCTGGACGTCAACGAGATGGAGAAGGTCGGCGGCGCCGGCTGGGGCTAC
>JBFWQN010000672.1:0-2700 GCA_050249405.1 Hyphomicrobiaceae bacterium
ATCTCGGATGCCTTCTTGCGCAGCGCCGCGATCTTGTCGAAGGCCAGCGCATCCGGCTTCAGCTTGCCCCAGCTGCCGACGCGTGCGGACGGGGGCACGCCCGGCTAGAGCGGATACTCGTTGACACGCTCCGCGTAGACGCGCTGCCCCTCCTCGGAGGCGAGGAACTCGTTCAACTTGATGCCATTCGCCTTGCTCGGGGCATGCTTGGCCAGCACCGCGCCCGAGATGTTGACGTGGGTGCCCCGGCCCTCTGCCTCGGGAAACAGAATCTTGATGGCTGCTGCCCACTGCTTCTGCTCGGGGCTCTTCTCGTTCGTCTGCATGGCGGCCATGTAGTACGTGTTGGCGAGCGCGAGGTCGCACTGGCCGGTGTAGATGGCTTTCGCCTGGTCGCGATCGCCGCCCGCCGGCTTCATCGCGAGATTGGCCTTGAGCCCCCGCGCCCATGCCTCGGCCTTCTCCTCGCCGAGATGCGCCACGATCGAGGCCATCAGCCCGACGTTGTAGGTATGCTGCCCGGAGCGCGTGCACACCTTGCCTTTCCATTTCGGATCGGCGAGCTCCTCGTACGTGATGGTGTCCTGCTTGACCCTCTCCTTCGAGGCATAGACGACGCGCGCGCGCTGCGAGAGGCCGATCCAGTGCCCCTCCGGATCGCGGTAGTTGGCGGGCACGCTCGCCACCACCGCCTCCGACGTCACCGGCTGCGAGATGCCTTTCGCCTTCGCCTCGGCGAGGCGTCCGATATCGACGTCGAGCAGCACGTCGACCGGGCTGTTGGCGCCTTCCGCCGCGGTGCGCTCCAGCATACCGTCCTTGACGTAGACGAGATTGGTCTTGATCCCCGTCTTGGCCGTGAAAGCCTTGAGCAGCGGCTCCATCAGCGCCGGCTCGCGCGACGAGTAGATGTTGACGCTCTCCTCGGCCGACGCCGTCTGCATCGATAGCGCGAGGACGAGCGAGGCGGCGACGGCACCGGTGCTACGACGACGGTGGGACGGCATGGCGATCTCCAGAACGGCCGAAGCTCCAGTGGTCCGGAGCTCAATATTGACTCTGCCCGGCCAGAATTGAGATGCCCGAACACGCCTGTCAAGCCGTCTATCGGCGTCAGTAACCGATTGGAATTACTCTAATTTCAGATGCGCTCGTCATTGACCGCCAAGGTCCCGACTTCACTCAATTTTCGACCGGGCGCGCCGCTCTCGCCCTTGCGGGCTGCGTCGATCTGCGCCCCGGCTGCCTCGGCCGGACCGGCTTGCGCGTGGGCGGTCCGACCATGTCGGCCAGCGAATGGCGGTCGAGAACGGCGACAAAGGCCTCCAGCGCATCGTCGAGCACCCTGTTGACATCGACCATGGCTGATCTGGCCGAACGGCGGCCCGAGGCATCGACCTCGATGTCCGTCTTCTCGGAGGCGCGCACGATGTCGCTCATGCGGATCGAGGCGGCCGGCCGCGCAAGCCGAACGCCGCCGTGCCGGCCCCTTGCCGCCTCGAGGAGGCCTGCGCGCGACAGGACATGAACAATCTTGAAGACGTTCTGCATGGTCAGGTCGAGGCGAGCCGAGAGCTCGGCCACCTTGACGAGCGCGCCTTCGGCGCGGGCACATTCGATCAGGATGCGAATGGCGTGGCTCGTCGATTTATTCAGTCGCATGTGCTCGATGCCTGGCGATTGCTGGGACGCGCGCGAGAGTGGCGGAAGGCTTGTGTTAGCATCGAAGCAGCAGTCGGCACACGCCTCACTGCGGCTCGAGCCCCCGTACCTCGCATCACGCCTGCTATTGGAAGAACAGCACGCGGATATCGTCACCGGGATGGAAGTCGCGGCGCACATTCTCGACGAGCGTCGGTCCGACCACGCGAAGCCCTTCCCAGCAGCTGGCGATCAGCGTCTCGAAACCGCTCTTCTCGATGGCGAGGCGGAAGCTCGGGATCGGGGCCGACCAACCCGGGCTGTTCGCCATCGTATATGTCAGGCGGTGCGCGACGAGCCCACGCGGCGACTTGGCGATTCGCGCAGCAATGGCGCCCTCCAGGCCCTTGTCGATGCAGTATGTCTCGCGAAGGGTGGCAAGGCTTTCCGGCCGCCAGAGCCCCGAGGCCGTCACCGGACCGTAGGCGAGACCGATGGTCAGCAGGCGCCCCGGCTCGAAGGTCTGGCGCCAGAACGCGGTCGTACGCACGGCCCACGCGGGAACCAGCCGCTCGTCGTCACGCCGAATCGCACCACGCTCCTCGAGCTCGGCGAGACGATCGGCTGGCACCGACCGCAGCGCCTCCTCGACGCCGGTCGCGAGGGGGTTCAGCGGCAGCCCCGCCGCCTCCAGCAGCACCGTCAGGTCACGCGAGAAGGCCACTGCGCGCTGCTCGAAGGAGAGCGGCACGGCGGCTCCGTCGACCGTGACCACGACACCGGAATAATCCCGTGGCGAGCCCGCCGGCAGCACCACTACATCGTCGCCGATGGCGTTGGCGTCGATTTCCGGCAGTGGCCACGACACGATGCGCGCCAGCGGCGCCTCTGACCGGCTGCGCACGGCATAAGTGACGCGCACGAGCGAGCGCGACAGCACCACCTCCTCGGCCTCGACGGCGATGCGCTCATCGGGAATGAGGACCAGGCCGCCAGCCGGCAGCTCCAGCGTGTCGGCGGAGGCCTCGGGCTCGGCCGCGGCTGGAGTCTCCGTGCCCT
>JBFWQN010000673.1:0-2671 GCA_050249405.1 Hyphomicrobiaceae bacterium
GCCAGGCGGGGATCGCCTTCCCACCGCACCCCGACGTGCCAGGGCCGGGGCACGCCCTTCCAGCTTTCGGTGAAGCTGTGGATGGAGAGGATGGCCGGCGGCACGCCCGCCGCGAGGCAGCCGTCGATGACACCCGTTATCGCCGCGTGGTAGGGCCGCCAGAAGCGCTCGATCCGGCGCGACCGCTCGGTCTCGTCGAGATGTCGATTGCCCGGCACCACGGCCCCATCGGACAGCCTCATGATGAGCGTCGGGTCGTCGTCGCCGCGATTGGGGTCGATCAGCAGGCGCGAGAACCGGCTCGTCACGGCCGGCGCGCCGAGCCGGGCCGCAAGCCGCTCGACCACCGCCTCGGCGCCGATATCGTAGGCGATATGCCGTTTCAACTGGGCGGGATCGAGGCCCAGCGTGCCGTATTCGGGCGGCAGATGGTTGGTGGCGTGATCGCAGAGCAGGACTAGCCCGCGTGTCGCCCGGCCGGGAACCACCCGATGGCTCGGCGCGTCGATCGGAGGTATGTCGGCCATCTGCTCGCGCTCGTCCTTGCCTCGGCGGCGGACTATAGGTTCCGCACGCGGTCGGGCAAAGGGACGATTCGCTGAAGGCTGGCCAAGCTTGCCGACGGAGTGACGATGACCGGAGAACGGCGCGACCTGCTGCTCGCCCTCTACGAGGGTGCAGTCCTTGCGGCTCACCCCGAAGGTTGCCTCGCGAGGCATCTGCCGCCCATTCCGGCGGAAGGGCGGCTGATCGTCGTCGGTGCGGGCAAGGCCGCCGCGGCAATGGCACAGGTCGCAGAGCGCCACTACCGTCAGCAGGATGATGCTGCCTTCGGCCGGGTGGTCGGCTGCGTGACGCCGCCGCACGGCTATGCGGTGACGCTGGGCGAGGCCGCACCTCTGCATCTTGCCATCGCCGAGGCTCGCCACCCGACGCCGGATGCGGCGAGCGAGGAGGCGGCAGGCCGCGCTCATGCCCTGGCGGCATCGGCAACGGAACGGGATCACCTCCTGGTGCTGCTGTCCGGCGGCGCCTCGTCGCTGTGGGCCTCTCCAGCCGGCATCGATCTCGCGACGAAGACGGCGCTCACGCGTGGTCTGCTCAAGTCGGGCGCCGACATCCACGAGATGAATACCGTGCGCCGGCACCTGTCGCGCATCAAGGGCGGTCGGCTCGCGACGGCCGCCCGCCGTGCCGGGGCCATCCTCACGCTCGCCATCTCGGATGTGCCGGGCGACGATCCGGCGACGATCGGCTCCGGGCCGACGGTGCCCGATCCGACGACGCTCGAGGAGGCACGCGCCATCATCGCGCGGCGGTCGGAGCGGATGGCCGCGCTCGGCCTGGCCGTGCCGGAGCCGGTGCTGCGCGCGCTGGAGGATCCGGCCAACGAGACGCCGAAGCCGGGCGATCCGGCCTTCGCACGCGCCGACTACCGCATCATCGCCACGCCGCGCGTCGCGCTCGACCGGGCAGGCGAGATCGCCCGGCAGGCGGGCTACCGGGTCGTCGATCTCGGGGACCGCGTGACGGGCGAGGCGCGGGTCGTGGCCGCCGAGCACGCCCGACGGGCGATCGAGGCCCTTGAGCGCGGCGAGCGGATCGCCATCATCTCGGGCGGCGAGCTCGAGGTCACTGTGCGCAACGCCAAGGGCCGGGGCGGCCGGAGCCAGGAGTATGCCCTCGCCATCGCCATCGCTCTCGACGGCAGGCCCGGCATCGCGGCGATCGCAGCCGACACGGACGGCATCGACGGCGGCGACGGCGCCGTCACCGATCCGGCAGGTGCCATAGTTTCCGGGACGACGGTTGCCGAGGCCCGCGCCCGCCACATCGATGCCACGACGGCCCTCGACAACAACGACGCCACGCCTTTCCTCGAGGCGCTCGGTGCCCTCGTCACGCGCGGGCCGACCCACACCAACGTCAACGATTTCCGTGCCATCCTCGTCGATCCCTAGCACAGCCATGATGTGGACCATGCCCCGCACGGTCACGGCGACGCTCGCATTGCTGCTCGTCGCGGAGCCCGCTGCCGCCGATCTCAAGCTCTGCAACACCACGACCGGCCGCATCGGCGTCGCCATCGGCTATCAGGATGGCACCGGCTGGGCGACCGAGGGGTGGTGGACCATCGCGGGAGAGACCTGCGAGACGCTGCTCAAGGGGCGATTGTCGAGCCGTTTCTACTACGTGCACGCCATCGACTACGATCGCGGCGGCGAGTGGGCCGGGCCGACACAGATGTGCATGGAGGACAAGGCCTTTACGATCCGCGGCAACGCCGATTGCGAGAAGCGCGGCCACAAGCGCGGCGGCTTCATGGAGGTCGACACGAACGATTCGCGAGATTGGACGATTCGCCTCGGCGACCCCCCGGAGGGCAAGGGTCGATAAGGGCTCGCCACGAGCGCGCACTCGACATTGCGGCCCAGGCTTGCACGTCCGTGACCGATCCGTGCCCGGAACCCCATCCCCACCTCGACGTTTCCGCTGCAAGACGCGAGCAGCAAAAGGAACCGCCATGGTGGATGTCAACAAGACCCGCACCGAGCCGGTCGAGCAGTTCGGGGAGATGATCGACGACGTTGCGGCCGGCATGCTGGGCCTCGAGGGCAGCGGCCAGCACATGCAGCCCATGCACCCACTCGTCGACGCCCAGGCGGGCGTC
>JBFWQN010000674.1:0-2640 GCA_050249405.1 Hyphomicrobiaceae bacterium
GGCAGCTTGCGCCAGAGCACCGGCGACAGCGTGAAACCGACGAGGTAGTCGAGCGCGCGGCGGGCGAGATAGGCCTCGACCAGCGGCGCGTCGATCTCGCGCGGCGCCTTCATCGCATCGAGCACGGACTGCTTCGTCACGGCGTTGAATGTGACGCGCTCGACGGGCGTGCCCTTCTTGATGGCCTTCTTCTCGGTCAAGAGCTCGAGGATGTGCCAGGAGATGGCCTCGCCCTCGCGATCCGGGTCGGTGGCGAGTATCAGCTTGTCGGCCTTCCGCACGGCCTCGGTGATCTCGCGCATCACCTTCCGGGAACGGTCGTCGTCGGAGGCCCAGTGCATGGCGAAATCGTTGTCCGGCTCCACCGAGCCGTCCTTCGACGGCAGGTCGCGGACGTGACCGTAGCTGGCGATGACTTTGAAGCCGGAGCCCAGGTATTTGTTGATGGCTTTCGCCTTGGCTGCGGATTCGACGATGACGACGTTCATTGACGACCGTTCTGTTTTATTCGGAGCCCATCCCCGAGCCGATTCGCGGCGTCTGGCGTCTCCGGCTCACAATTCGGGCCCAGCATATGGGCGAGCCTCGGCGCCCTGTCAAACCGGACGAAATTGCAGAATTATTGTAACGCCACCAGAGATTGCACAGCGACGCATCGCGCATTAGGCTGTCCATCAGTGGCGGTCCCAACCGCAGGCTGATGGGGGATGCGAATGCGAAAGCGTGTCGTGGGCGAGCGTGCGCAGGTGCGGGACGACGGCAACATGGACGCGTCGGCGGATGTCCCATCGAGGGCGACAGCGGACCGGCGCAACCAGCTGGCCTACGTGGCCGATCTCGCGGAAGAGCTCGGCGCCTTGGCGAAGGGGCTCGGCAGCCCCACGCTGACGGGGCTGCTCGAGCTGGCCCATATCGAGGCGCGGCTCGAGATGGAGCGCGGCCAGCCCGGCTGACGGTCCAGGCGGCGGCTTAGCGCCCGGCGGGTCAGGCGGTGCGCCGCGACACGAGCTGGCTGCCGTGCTGCTCGACGAGGCCGGCAAGGGCCAGCTCCAGAATGGCCACACGCACCTCGCGAGCCGACAAACCTGTGGCGCGGGCTACGTCGTCGAGGGTCGCCGGCGCCGGCCCCAGCACAGAGAGCACGGCTTCGGTGGCCGGCCGGCCATCCGCGGCAGGTGGGCTCGCCGCCGCCGCGGCTTCCTTATCGGCCTTATCGGCGTGCCCGTCGCGGCCTGAGGCCGGCGTCGGCCGGGCGCCCATCGGTGCCGCCAGCGCCTCCTCTCGCGCGACGAGAGCGGCTCCCCTGCCGCCCCGTCCCCGCATGGGATCGAGCACGGCGAGCACGTCCTCAGCCGACGTGATCATCGCCACGCCCGGCAATCTGAGGAGCCCGTTCGGTCCCTCCGAGCGCGGATCGAGCGGATGGCCGGGCACGGCCATCACCTCGCGTCCCTGGTCGGCCGCCGCGTGGGCGGTGATCAGGCTTCCGGAGCGGCGTGCGGCCTCGATCACCACGACACCCAGGGACAGTCCGGAGATGATGCGGTTGCGCCTCGGGAAATCCTTGCCTCGCGGCTGGAAGCCCGGCGGCATCTCGGAGACGAGGCAGCCCTCCGCACCGATGCGCGCATAAAGCTGCGCATTCTCTGGCGGATAGACGAAATCGACGCCTCCGGCGAGCACGGCCACCGTCCCGGTCGCGAGCGAAGCCTCGTGGGCGACCGCATCGATGCCGCGCGCCAGCCCGGACACGATCACATAGCCCTCCTCGCCGACACGGGCCGCGACGAGCCTCGCCATGGCCATGC
Source organism: Hyphomicrobiaceae bacterium (assembly GCA_050249405.1). Taxonomy (GTDB): domain Bacteria; phylum Pseudomonadota; class Alphaproteobacteria; order Rhizobiales; family Hyphomicrobiaceae. Next base: position 1,809 of record JBFWQN010000674.1, read on the forward strand.
CGGCCGCGGAGGCGTTGCGCGCGCCGACGATGGCCAAAGCGTCGCGCTGGAGGAGATCGAGACGGCCCTTCACGTAGAGAAGCGGCGGCGGCACGGCGAGATGCGCAAGCGCCGCCGGGTAGCCGGGCTCGATGGTGAACACCGGGGCCGCCCCCTGACGCCGTGCCGCCTCGAGCTCGGCCTCGGCCCGTGCGGCGGGGCAGATGGCGATCGGCCGGCCCCGTCCGGCCCGACGTGCGATCTCAGGCAGTGCATCGAGTGCGCGCTGCGCGCCGCCATAATGATTGATGAGCTCGCGGAAAGTGACCGGCCCCACATTCTCCGACCGGATCAGGCGCAGGCACGCGAGACGTCCTGCGTCATCGAGAGCGGCGACGGGCAGCGGAGCGGGCGTGAACAAATCGGCCGGGCCGGAGCCACCTCCCCGACCGACGCCGAGCCGCGCTTCATCCCCTGGCGCCAATGCGAGACTCCGTACCGGCGATCAGCCGCCTGATGTTCTCGCGATGCTTCCAGTAGAGCAAAGCCGATATGACCGCCGCGAGGCCGCCGACCAAGGGCCCGCCCGTCGCCACGAGATAGGCGAGCACCAGGACCGTCGACACCAGCGCCGACAGCGAGGAGTATTTTGTGATCGCCGCAACCGCGAGCCAGGCACCGCAGAACACGAGTGCCGCCGGCCAGGCCGCGCCGATCAGCACACCGATGTAGGTGGCGACGCCCTTGCCGCCCTTGAAGCCCAGCCAGATCGGGAAAATGTGGCCGAGGAACGCCCCGAGGCCGGCAACCATGCCGAGACCCTCGACACCGGGCCGGCCGATCGCCGCTCCGA
>JBFWQN010000675.1:0-2637 GCA_050249405.1 Hyphomicrobiaceae bacterium
AACAATAATGGTCGCTCCGTTGAAGCTTGCGGTGGGTGGTCTCGGGGCCATCGGCATGGCGGTCGCACGCAAGGTCGATGCCGGCGGTATTCCAGGCATCGTGCTCACGGCCGTCGCGGCCCGAGACGAGGCCCGGGCCAGGGAGCGTGTCGCCACGCTCTCCATGCGGCCGGCGCTCGTACCGCTGGCTGCGCTCGCAGATCACGCCGACGTCGTGCTCGAATCCGTGCCCGCCCGTCACTTCGCCGAGATTGCCGAGCCGGCCGTGGCGCGCGGGCGCATCCTGATGCCGCTGTCTGTTGGTCAGCTCCTGGGGCATATGCACCTCGTTGAGCGCGCGCGAGAGACCGGCGCCCGTATCCTGGTGCCGACGGGTGCGCTGCTCGGGCTCGATGCGGTGCGCGCGGTGGCCGAGGGCACTGTCGCCAGCGTACGCATCGTGACACGCAAGCCGCCGCGCGGCCTGGCCGGGGCGCCACACCTCGTGCGTCATGCGATCTCGGTCGAGGGGCTGTCGGCGCCGCTCAAGGTGTTCGAAGGCACGGCCCGCGAGGCCATCGCCGGTTTCCCGGCGAACGTCAACGTGGCGGTGGCGCTCTCGCTCGCCGGCATCGGCCCGGACCGTACGACGATCGAGATCTGGGCTGATCCTGGTGTCGACCGCAACGTGCACACCATCGAGGTGCGATCGGATTCCTCCGATCTCACCATGACCATTGCCAACATCCCTTCCGCCGAGAACCCCGCGACAGGCAAGGTCACGGCCTTGTCGGCCATTGCGGCGCTGCGGCGCCTCACCGCTCCACTCGTGATCGGCAGCTGAGCGCCGAGCGCGGGCTTCCGCAAAGTACCGGTCAACGACGAAGAGCGACAAAGGAGACGCCATGCCCATCATCGACGCGCAGGTCCATGCCTACGAGCGCAATCATCCGGGACGCCCATGGCACGCCGTGCTGCATGGGCCCGACGAGGTCACCGGCGACCAGATGGTAGCGGCCATGGACGCGGTCGGCGTCGACGGGGCGATCCTGGTCTCGCCATATACGATGTACCACTTCGACGCGAGCTACGCGCTTCAGGTGCGACAGGCCCATCCCGGCCGGTTCGCAGTGGTGAAGCCCGTCGATCCTTCGGACCCGGCCGTCGCGGAGACCATTGCGGACTGGCGGAGGACCGACGGCGCCGTCGGCATCCGCATCATGCTCAACCGTGGCGTTTCGACTGATCCTGCCGACCCCGGCATAGGACGGGTGCTCGCGGCCGCCGCCCACCACAACCTGCCGGTCAATCTCCTGGCTTGGGGGCGCCTCGAGCAGGCGGCTGCGATGGCCGCGCGCCATCCCGATACGCAGATCGTGATCGACCACCTCGGCTTGCAGCAGCCGTTCGAGCCGCCCGCGCCGAAGGAGCCATGGGCCGACCTGGAGAAAGTGCTTGCGCTCGCGGCACATGCCAATGTCGCCATCAAGATCAGCGGCGCGTGCACGCTGTCGCAGAAATCCTATCCCTATCCCGACATCTGGGAGCCGCTCTGCCGCATCCTCGATACCTTCGGCCTCGAGCGGTGCATGTGGGGCACCGACTGGACGCGGGCCGCAGCGCTGCTGACATACCGGCAGGGGGTCGCGGCCTTTCGGGTCGCCGACTGCCTGTCGGAAAGCGACAAGGCCGAGCTGATGGGCGGCACGCTGGAGCAAATCTACAAGTGGTCGCCCCGCGCGGCGTGAGCACACTCAAAAAACGGACAACCCCGGCGCGAGGCGCCGGGGTTGCTGCGATCGCCGATGCCGCCCCGATGCGTGACGCCCAGCTCGTTACTTGGTTGCGGGCTGGGCCGCTTCCTTCGCTTTCTCGACGGCGCCGCCCACGGCCTCCTTGGTCTTCTCGTAGGCCTGGCCCGCGGCCTCCTTGGCCTTCTCGAGAGCGGGACCAGCCTGCTCGCGCGCCTTCTCGGCCGCGTCCTTGGAGGATTCGACGGTCTTGTCCGTCAGCTCCTGCGCCTTCTCCTTGATGCGGTCGAGCATCGTCTTCGGCGGCTTGTTGCGCTTGAACGCGGGCAGCGCGGCGAGGATCTGCTTCGTCGCGCCAGGCAGCGAGACGCTGACCTTGCCGCCCTTCTCCTCGACATTGAGCGCCGACAGCCGCACCGCGATCCGCTTCTCGCCCGCGCCGAGGAAGCCGCCGACGCCCATCACCACGCCGATCACCTGGTTATGGTCGTCGATGACGAGGTCCTCCACGTCGCCGATGATCTTGCCGGCGCTGTCACGCACCTTGGCGAACAGCACGGTGTCGCGCGCGAGGTAGGCGTTCGCCGGCTGCTGCTCGATGAAGATGCCACGCGGGATGTCGACCGGGGCGGCGGGCGCCTTGGCCTTCTGCTGGGCCAGGGCCGGCACGCTCGCGACGAGCGCGCTCAGGGCAACGAGGCTGATGAAAGTCTTTTTCATGATCGTGATTTCCTGCACTGGGCCTGCTGCCGATCGGCCGATGGCCGTGACATGCCTGGGCGTTAGATGGATTTGCCGCGGCCCTGGGACTAGAGCGCCCGCGTGCTGAACCCGGGCTGAATGCCCGACGTCCTTACGCGGATGTCGGGTCACTAGCGCCTCTCGGTGTCGCCGGCAAGGCAGACTC
>JBFWQN010000676.1:0-2635 GCA_050249405.1 Hyphomicrobiaceae bacterium
CTCGAGGAAGATGGCCGCGAGAAGCGCCTCCATCGCATCGGCGAGAATGGTGTCCTTGTCGCGCCCGCCGCTGTCGTGCTCCGCCGTCGACAGCAGCAGCAGCGGTCCGAGACCAATCGAGCGGCTGACGTCGGCGCAGGCCTCCTTGCGCACGAGACGATTGAACCGCCGGGCGAGCGCCCCTTCGGTCGCCTTGCCATCACGCTCGATCAGCAGCTCCGCGATGGCGAGACCGAGCACCCGGTCTCCGAGGAACTCGAGGCGCTCGTTGTCCTCGCCCCGGCTCTGGTCGGTCCGAGTCGAGGCATGAGTCATCGCGCGGTCGAGCACAGCCCGGCTCTTGAAATGGTAGCCGAGCGCCGTCTCCAGCCCCTTGATGTTGCGGCGGGGCACGCAGCCCTCCTGCTTGTTCGGCCGGCGATCACTCCTTTTACCCGGCCACTCCTGTGCGGAATACCCGATCGGCGGATGAGACTGTTCCACCATCACCGCACGAGATTGAAGATGCGGCCCCAGCGGACGTCGAACGGCCATGTCCAGGGACGCAGCAGCATGAAGCGACCGGGCTCGTCCACGGCGGCAGAGAAGAATATGACATCGGCACGGCCGACGAGGTTCTCGAACGGCACGAAGCCTACGCCATAGCGGTGGGGCGGCACACGGCTGTCCGTCGAGTTGTCGCGGTTGTCTCCCATCATGAAGAAGTGGCCGGGCGGCACCTTGTAGGGTCCGACATTGTCGTAGTCGCCGTCGGTGCGCTGGTCGAGCACCAGGTATTTGACGCCGTTGGGCAGCGTCTCCTCGAAGCGCGCCGTACGCCGCTCGCGACCGTCCTCCTCGACCTGCACGAAATCGGAGACACGCCGCCGGCTCACCTCCTTGCCGTTGATGAACACGACGCCGCCCCGGACGACGATCTCGTCGCCGGGCAGGCCGATCACGCGCTTGATGTAGTCCGTCGACGGCTCCCTCGGCAGCTTGAACACCACCACGTCGCCGCGCTTCGGCTCGCTCGCCAGCACGCGGCCCGAGAAGAGGTTGAGCCCGAACGGAAAGGAGTAGCGGCTGTACCCGTAGGCCAGCTTCGAGACGAACAGGTAGTCTCCGATCAGAAGGGTCGACTGCATCGAGCCCGACGGGATGTTGAATGGCTGGTAGAAGAACACCCGCACGAAGAAGGCGATGAGGAGGGCATGCAGGAAGATCTTACCGATCTCGCCCCAGCTCTCCTGCTTAGCAACCTTCCCCTTGTCCGTGCCGGATTTTGTTTTCATCGAGCGTTCCGCTGCTGCCGCGGCCGCTCCCGACGGCCGGATCACGTGGGAGCGTGTTTACGGTGTTTCCACGGCAGGCGCAAATGAAGGCGTGGAAAGGCCACCGAAATCTCGAGCGAGACCGATCGAGGCGCCAATGGCCGTCACTCTCGCCCCTCTTTCAGGGGAAGCGCCGAGATGATGACGATGGCCTGTGCCATCGGGAAGTCGTCGGTGATGGTGAGGTCGATCCGAGCCTCGTGGCCCGGCGGGGTCATGTCGGCGAGCACCTTGGCCGCACCGCCGGTCAGCACCAGCGTCGGCCGGCCGGAGGGCAGGTTGACGACGCCCATGTCGCGCCAGAAGACACCGTTGCGCAGCCCCGTCCCGAGCGCCTTGGAGCAGGCCTCCTTGGCCGCGAAGCGCTTGGCGTAGGAGGCGGCGCGATTGCGCCGCCTGTCGGATTTCCGCCGCTCGACATCGGTGAACACGCGCCCGACGAACCGGTCGCCGTAGCGGGCGAGCGTCGCCTCGATCCGGCGAATGTCGATGATGTCGTTACCGATGCCGAGGATCATGGACGCGCCACTTTCTCAGGCCGGGCCGGAACCCGCCGGCCGGCGCGCCTCGTCCATCAGGTGCCGCATCTGGCGGATGGCCGCGCCAAGGCCGCCGAAGATCGCCTCGCCGATCAGGAAATGCCCGATGTTGAGCTCGACCATCTCGGGGAGCCGCGCGACGTCCTCGACGGTGGCGAACGTCAGGCCGTGTCCGGCGTGCACCTCGAGACCTGCCGCGTGCGCGAGCTTTGCCGCCGCTGCGATACGCCGGAGCTCGCGGGCGATGCCCTCGCCGTCATTGTCGAGCGCGCGCTCGCAATAGGTGCCGGTGTGCAGCTCCACGATGTCGGCCCCGATCCTCGCCGAGGCATCGACCGCGCGAGCGTCCGGCTCGATGAACAGGGATACCCGGATGCCGGCATCCTTGAGCCGGGCGACGAAGCCTTGCAGGCGGGCCACGTTGCCGGCGACGTCGAGCCCGCCTTCCGTCGTCCGCTCCTCCCGCTTCTCGGGGACGAGACAGCAGGCGTGCGGCAGCGTCGCGAGCGCGATGGCGAGCATCTCGTCGGTGGCCGCCATCTCGAAATTGAGGGGACGCGTCAACTCGCGCTTGAGGCGGCGGACGTCGTCGTCGGTGATGTGGCGGCGATCCTCGCGCAGGTGCGCGGTGATGCCATCGGCCCCCGCCTCGACCGCGAGGTGGGCGGCGCGCACCGGATCGGGGTGGCGGCCACCCCGCGCGTTGCGCACGGTCGCCACGTGATCCACGTTGACGCCGAGCCGCAGCTTTCGGCCGGTCATGAAAGCTCCTGCTGATCGAGC
>JBFWQN010000677.1:0-2634 GCA_050249405.1 Hyphomicrobiaceae bacterium
CGAGTATGTTTCCCGCGGAGTCGGCAATGCTGAAAGCGTATGAATTGGGATAGCGCTTGTAGCGATGGGCGATGCGCTCGGGCAGGTCGATGATGTCCGTACCGTCCTTGGCGAAAGAAACCGCTGCGGCGATCGCATCCACTTCCTGATCGGTTTTGGCGCGATCGAGATAGTCCTGATCGTAGCCGTAGTGGACGAGGACGACGCCGATCTGCACGAGTAGCGCCAGTGCCGCCACGGTGCCAAGCGCCCAAGTCGCGCGCCGGATCGTCGAAGTCGCTGCGGCCATGCAGAGCCTCAGCCCTTCATCAGGTAGCCGATGCCGCGCACGGTGTGGATCGATGCGGTTGCGGCGCTGCCGGCAAAGCGCTTGCGCAAGCGCGAGACATGCGCCTCGATCGCATTGGGCGTTACTTCCTCGCCGAACCGATACAGCGCCTCTTCAAGTCGAGTCTTCGGCACCACGCGGCCGGCGTGCCGCGCCAGATGCAGCAGGATCTCGAACTCGCGCCGGCCGATTTCGACCGGCGCGTCGCCGATGCGCAATTCGCCCGTCACCGTATCCAGTTCCACATTGCCGACATTGAGGGCGATGGTGCTGCGCCCGCCTGGACGGCGCAAGAGCGCTCGGCACCGAGCGACCAACTCCTCCATTTCGAACGGCTTGACCAGGTAGTCGTCGGCGCCAAGATTGAGCCCGGCGATGCGATCGTCGACGCCGCCGCGCGCCGTGACCATGATGACCGGCAGAGCGAGGCCGCGCGCGCGGATTTGCGCCAGCAACTCCGCGCCGTCGATGTCGGGCAGGCCAAGATCGAGCACCAGCAGATCATAGGCAACGTCGCTCAACGCATGCAGCCCGTCGGCTCCGGTCACGAAAGCATCGACAGCGAAGCCTGCGCGCGTCAGCCCCTGCGCCATGAGTTGCGACAAGGTGGCATTGTCTTCGATGAGAAGAAGTCTCATTGGCGGGACTATAACCTGGGGACGGTTGGGATGAGAGCGGCAAGCTGCCCGGCTTTGCTGATATTTCCCTGACACGGGGCAAACGTGCCGGCCCATGGCCGGTCCAGGTTTTTCGCAGGGTGGCTCAGGTTCTTGTCAGCACCTGTCTCTAGGTTGCGCGACATGACGCTGTGGCCAATTGGCCGGCGCGATCGGAAACACTCCTGAGGTCGACAAGATGAAGCTGGCCGCTTTTCGTTGCACCATCGCTGTTGCTGCGCTTTCGCTGTTCGCACCGGTCCTCGCCTGGGCCGCGCCTGCGGCCGAGCCCTGGCCGAAATGGGAGGTTCACAATGAAGCCTCGACGACGACCATCGATCACGGCGTCTGGGACGGCTTCCTGAAGAAATACGCCCATCTGTCTTCGGACGGCATTGTGCGCGTGGCCTACGGCCAGGTGACGCCGCAAGACAAGCAGGCGCTGGCGCAGGACCTGGTCCGGATGGGCGCCCTGCCGATCAGCAGCTACAACCGCATGGAGCAGCGCGCCTACTGGATTGATCTCTACAACGAGATCACGGTCAAATTCGTGCTCGACCACTATCCGATCCCGAGTATCAAGGATACGGCCGGGCTGATGAAGCTGTTCACCGCAACGCCGTGGAGCCGCAAGCTGATCGCGGTGGAGGGTGAGGAACTGTCGCTCGACGACATCGAGCATCGCATTCTGCGTCCGGGCTGGCGTGACCTGCGCATCCACTATGCGCTGAATTGCGCCTCGCTCGGCTGTCCGAACCTGCAGCCGATGGCCTATACCTCCGCCAACACCGATATGCTGCTCGAGCAGGGCGCGCACAGCTACATCAACCATCCGCGCGGCGTCTCGGTCGAAAACGGCGAGCTCAAGGTCTCGTCGATCTACGTCTGGTACAAGGCCGATTTCGGCGGCACCGATGCCGGCGTCATCTCCCATATCAAGCGCTACGCGGAGCCTAGTCTGGTCGCCGCGCTGGGCGCGATCGACCATATCGCCAGGCACGATTACGACTGGTCGTTGAATGAAGCCGTCGCCCAGTAGAGGGGGAGACGATGACCGGTCGGTTCGTCCTCGCGGCGAGGGTGCGTCTTTATGCCGTTGCCTTCGTCATCCTGGGTTTGCTTGCCGGATGCGCCGGCACGTCTAGCCCGCTTAGAGACAATCTGACGTCCAACGATGGTGCGGTCCGCGACTGCGCCGACTGGTTCGCCCGTCTCGACGAAATCGTCGATCAGCAAGGCTTGCGGGACGCCGAGACGGCATCCGTGGCCGGCTTCCCGTATTTGCGCGTCAACCGCTTTCTCGCCTCGTTCAACGAGCAGGTAAAGGCCGAGCCGGCGCTGTTCGCCGACTGGGAAGCTCATTTGCGGTCGCTCGATGCGCGCGCGCGGGAGTACGAAATCTCCGACATGCCTGCCGATGATGCGCAATCGCTGGGCGTCGCCGACAAGGCGGCGCTCCGGACGCGTACCGCGCATTGCGCCGACGTGCTGCAGGCGCGCGATGCCGGCGACAACGAGCGTCGCGCGTGGCTGCTGCAGCAGGCCCAGGTGCCTGACGACTACGCCGACTGGAAGCGCACGGTCGGTCTCTACCCGCTGGTGAAGATACCGTTCTTTCAGTTCGCCAAAGGCTGGCAGAACGAGGCCGCC
>JBFWQN010000678.1:0-2626 GCA_050249405.1 Hyphomicrobiaceae bacterium
GTGGCAGTAGCCATCGAGCCGACCTGCTGCCACCCAGGCGAGATCGAGCGCCGCCGATGCGAGGTTGCGTGTCCCCGCGCACTGCCGTGACAGGGTGGCAATGTCCTTGGCGAAACGGTCGATGTCGCTGCGGTCACCGTAGGGCAGCGATATGCCGACCACGCAGTCGGTGAGCGCCCGGCGCCCGCCGACACGTAGGCGTCTGTCGTTGACGAAGGCACCCTTGCCCTTCTCGGCCGTGAAAAGCTCGTTCGTGGCCGGATTGTAGATGACGCCCGCCACGATCTCTGCATCGCGCTCGAGTGCCACCGAGATGGCGAAATGCGGGATGCCATGCAAGAAGTTCATCGTCCCGTCGAGCGGGTCGACGATCCAGCGGTGCGTCTTGTCTGGGCCTTCGACCGCACCCCGCTCCTCCATCAGGAAGCCATAGCCGTGCCGTGAGCGTGACAGCTCGCCGAAGAGGATGTCCTCGGCCTTGTGGTCGGCCGCCGAGACGAAATTGGCTGGTCCCTTGACGGACACCTGCAACTGCTCGACCTCACCGAAATCGCGCGCGAGGCTTCGGCCCGCCTTGCGGACGGCTGAGACCATCACGTTCATGAGTGCCGAAGCAGGCATGGCGCCTCTCGTGTCGACGCGGCTATGCTCGAGGCCGCCGGGACTTCCCCGTATCGGCTCGCGGCCGGCGAGGCAAGGCGCGTCTGCTGGAGGAGAGGTCCGGGCCGTCGACATTGGCCGTATGGAGGTCGGGTCGCCGGTAGTGGAGAGCGCCTGTGCTGCCATCCGGCCCTGGCCGTCGTGCGTTCGTCGTGTCCGCTGAACATGGACAAATCGGAGCCGCCCATGCTGACCCTCAAGCCAAACTGCGAGTGTTGTGATCGGGATTTGCCCCCGGATGCGCCCGATGCTCGCATTTGCTCGTTCGAGTGCACGTTCTGCCGGGACTGTGCCGAGACCCGCCTTCCGGGCGGACGGTGCCCGAATTGCGGCGGCGATCTGGTGCCTCGCCCTGTCCGCCCGGCCGATCGCCTCGCGCGCTTTCCCGCTTCGACGGTGCGCGTCGTCAAGAAGCACACCTTCTGTACCTGAGCTGTCCGGTCAGGCTGGCTTCTGGCTGCTTGCTGGCTCCGTGCTGCGATGCTGCTGACTTTATGATTGCTAAAAGCAAGTATATTGCTCACCTTCGTCGTCGACGCAGGGTGAGGGTCCAGTCATGCTTGATGCACAGGTCGCCGCCGTTCGGCACTTCTCACGCTTCTACACGCGCCGCATCGGCGTCCTCGAGGACAGTCTGCTCGGCAGCGGCTTGACGTTGCCGCAGGGCCGGCTGGTGTTCGAGGTGGCCCAGGTTCCCGCCGGCAATGCCACGCCTGGGCTGCTCGCCTCGGCGCTCGGCCTCGATGCCGGATATGTCAGCCGGCTCGTCGCCGGCCTCGATGAGCGGGGCTTGCTGCAGCGACAGGCCTCCCGCACTGATGGCAGGAGTGTGTCACTACAGCTGACTGCTGAAGGTCGAAGGGTTTACGCGGCGATGGACGAGCGCTCGCATGACGAGGTTGCGCGGCTGATCGCCCGACTGCCGGAGAGCGATCGCATTGCCATGACGAGGGCGATGCGGACGATCGAAGCGTTGCTCGACAGCGGCTCGGAATCGCCTGCGAGGCCGACAGCGACGATTCGCAGCCTCCGTCCCGGCGACATGGGCTGGGTCGTCCACCGTCACGGCGTTCTCTACAACGCGGAATATGGCTGGGACTGGACCTTCGAGGGGCTCGTCGCGGAGGTCGCCAGCGAGATCGTCGCCCATTTCGATCCGGCTCGTGATTGTGGTCGCATCGCCGAGGTTGGCGGCGAGATCGTCGGCTCGGCGTTCGTTGTCCATACGGACCGGTCCGAGTTGGCCAAGCTGCGCCTCGTCTACGTCGAGCCCGGACAGCGCGGTACAGGTCTCGGCCGGCGGCTCGTTGAGGACTGCATGACATTCGCCCGCGGTGCCGGCTACACGCGCATGACGCTCTGGACCAACGATGTTCTCGTTGCCGCCCGCAGCCTGTACGAGCGCTTGGGCTTTGTCATGACGGCCGCCGAGCCCGTCGAGGCCTTTGGCCGATCGATGGTCAGCGAGATCTGGGAGCGCGATCTCTAGGCGCGCGCCCCCAAGCCGTGCCTCGTCTCATGCCGCCTTCTGGCGGAAGGCCTCGAGACTGCCGGCGTGGATCAGCTCTGACGGCAGCTGGTGCCCGACGATGGTCTCGGCCATGCGACCGACCTCGATCAGCTTGTCGAGGTCGACGCCGGTCTCGATGCCGAGCTCCTGGCACAGCATCACCAGCTCCTCGGTGCAGATGTTGCCGGCCGCTCCCTTCTGGCCCGCGAACGGGCAGCCGCCTAGGCCGCCGACCGTGGAGTCGAACTGCGCGACACCCATCTTGATCGCCGCATGCGCATTGGCGACGGCCATGCCGCGCGTGTCGTGCAGATGCAATCCGATGGTGTGCGAGGGCCACCGGCTGCGCACGGCTCCGATGACCTTCTCGATGCGCGGCGGAATGGCCCAGCCCATTGTGTCGGCCAGCGAGATCGACTCGATTTTGGCGCCCGCCTCCTCGGCGAGCTTGAAGCC
>JBFWQN010000679.1:0-2611 GCA_050249405.1 Hyphomicrobiaceae bacterium
ATGCCCACCGAGAACGACACGCCGTCGAGCACGCGCCTGACCCCGATCTCGGTATCGAACTCCTTGACGATGTCGCGCGCGACGATCCTGCGGCCGGTGTCGGCCCGATGCTGGCCCGGATCACGGTCGTTGCTGTCGACGTGGAGTTGCACATCGTCCTCCAGCTGATCGCTAGCGCTCCGCATGCGAGATCGCGTCCCGGACGAGCTGACCGAGGATGCCGTGGATCATCCAGCAGATCGCCAGCACCCCGAGCACGCTCAACAGGCGGGACGGGTAACGCGCATAGTCGGGCTTGGCCGGCGCGGCGATGCGCTCAAGAAACAGCCGCTGCCGCTGGGTGTCGAGCCGCGCCGCCTCGAGCGTGGTCAGCGCCGAGGCGAAGGTGCGCTCGGCGAACTCGCGCTCGAGCGACAGCCGCTCGTACTCGGCGATCAGTGGCGCCAGCGAGGTGTCCGACCCCGCCAGCTGCTTCTGCTCGGCCTTGATCTGGCTGTCGAGTGCCGTGAGCCGGTAGCGCAGGCTCGAGATTTGCGTGCTCTGCGGCGACGCCTTCTCGACCTCGGCGAGCTGCGCGTTCGTCTGTGCCATCTCGAGCGCCAGCTTCGAGATGGTCTCGAACGCCGCCTTCGAGACATGCCCCGGATCGATCATGCCCACCCGGTGCCGGAAGTCCGTCACCCGGGCATGCATCTCCCTCGCCTTGCGTCGGGTCAGCTCCACCTCGCGCTCGGCAGTGGCGATCGCGTCGGTCTGGGCCCGCTCGCTCAGCCGATTGATCAGCAATTCCGATTCGGCCAGCATCGCCTCCGCCAGCGCCTTCGCGTCCTCCGGCCGGAACGCCTGCACTTTCAGCGTCGAGATGCCGCTCGTGTACTCGTAGTCGACGTTGATCATCCATTGCATGTGGCGCCGCAGGCGCTCCTCGTTGTGAGCGAGGAATGGCAACGGATAGCGCCAGAGGAAATCCGCCTCCGGGCGCGCCAGCAGCTCGAGCAGATTGGCCGACGAGACGAGCCGCCGCAGGATGTCGGGCGAGTTCAGGTAGGCATGCACGATGTAGGCATCGTCGGCGGAGCGCACGATGGTCGTGCCTTGCATCAGGCTCGCGAGCTGGCTGGCCGCGCCGTTGCTCGGGCTGCGCACGACGAAGCGCGCCTCGGCCTCGTACCGGCTCGCAGCGAACAGCAAAAGATAGATCGCGGTCGCGAGCGTCGGCAGCACGACCATGAGCCCGAACACCAGATGCCGGCGAAAAGCGGCACGGCGCATCGCGCTCGCCACCTCCGGGCGCGGCCGTCGCTGGCCGGACTGGCCGACGGGGACCAGCTCGACGGCTCGCGGCGGGCTCGTGGCGCTATTCTGCATACCCTCGATCTCGCATCGCTCCGGTGGTAGCGACAGCAACCAGCAGCCTGACGACGATTCCCAGCGGGAGCTTTAGCACTTGTTCCCCCATTGCGACAGGAACGTGGCAACCACGCTCCGGCAAGTCCATCGTCAGGCCGGCTGGCGGCACGACTGCCCCGCGAGCTGCTCGCGGCTCGCTTGCTCACCTGCCCCCCATGCTACATGCTGCATCGCAACGGAAATGCGAGGCGAGGTGACTCATGTCCAGCGGCCCAGGCCCCGGCGCCCCCCGGATCTCCGCGCTCTACCGTTATCCCGTGAAGGGCCTCTCGCCCGAGCCCATGCCGGCAGTGTCGCTCGAGACGGGCGGCACCATGCCCCTCGACCGTGCCTGGGCCATCGAGAACGGGTCGAGTCGCTTCGACCCTGCAGCCCCGCGCTATCTTCCCAAGATCCACTTCCTCATGCTGATGCGCGACGAGCGCCTGGCCACGCTCGAGACCCGCCTCGAGGCCGACGGCGAGACGCTCGTCATCCGCCGTGACGGCCGACAGGTCGCCCGCGGCAACCTCGCGACGCCGATCGGCCGCCAGCTGATCGAGCAATTCCTCGCTGCGTACATGAAGGGCTCTCTGCGTGGCGCGCCGAAGATCGTATCGGCCCCCGGGCACAACTTTTCCGACATGGGCAAGCGTTGCATTCACATCGTCAACCTGGCCTCGGTGCGCGATCTCGCGCGCGTGCTCGGCAAGCCCATCGACCCCCTGCGCTTTCGCCCCAATATCGTCCTCGATGGCGTGCCGCCTTGGGAGGAGCTCCGGTGGCTCGGCCGATCCGTGACGGCTGGCACGGTGAACCTCTCCGTTTTCCACCGCACGCAGCGATGCGACGCAACCAACGTCGATCCCGCCACCGGCAGCCGCGACATGGCGATTCCAGCCGTTCTTCAGCGTGAGTGGGGGCATGCGGATTTCGGAGTTTACGCCACCGTTGCGGAAGGCGGCGCGCTGGCCATCGGCGATCCGATCGCCCTCCAGCCCGCGCCATGACCCTCGTCGTGCCCGTGCCGACCGACCCGTGATCGAGGCTTCGACGCTCACTTCCAGGCGAACGTCCGCCGGCCGCTACCGTGCACCTGCTCGGCCACCATCACGTGATCACCGAGCGTAGGTGCGCCACCGCGAGGGCTCAGAAGATGGGCCACGCGATTGTCGTCGAGCGTTACGTCCACCTGCAGGCTCGTTTGCGTCACCGCGGCCCC
>JBFWQN010000680.1:0-2603 GCA_050249405.1 Hyphomicrobiaceae bacterium
TCCTGCTCCTGCTGGCGAATGGGCTCGAGCAGGATCCGCCCGGTGCCTTCCGCCGCACCATCGGCTTCGTCGAGACCGTCATGGAGCGAGCAGGCATTACGCGGCCGCTGCGCGTGACCGCCGCAGTGACCGACGGCACGGCCATCCATGCCTTGCGCTACTCGACGCTGATCCAGCCGGAAACGCTCTATGTGAGACGCCTGAAGCGCGCGGACGGCCATCTGATGGCCTCCGAGCCGCTGGACGACGGACGCACGGACTGGGAGATCGTCCCGCCGCAAAGCCTCGTGTCGCTGGCGCCTGATGGTGTTCGCATCGAGAGCTTCGTGCCCGAGCGCCCGGCGGGCTGACGGAGGAGATCCCCGGAGCCGGAGGACACGTCTCACGTTGCCGGGCGAGTGACGCCGGAAAAGGCAAACATCTTCCACCCCTCGCGCGTTCGCGTGAAAGCGTAGAAGGCCGAGATCGTCTCTATGAGCGATCCGTCGCGTCGCCGCCGCTTGGCGTTGCGAAGAATGACGTGAGCCTTCTCCGGCGAGGCCGCCACGATCTCGTAGTCGTTGTCCGTGGTGTGGTCCCAGCCCGTGCGGGCCATGAGCTCGGCGGGGCGAACCGGATAGCTGTCGACCAGCGAGATGTCGCCATCCGAGATGAAGGCCAGAGGATATTTGACGACGCGGTCGATGCCGGCCATGTCGTTGGCAAGGAACGCAGCGAGGTAGGCCTCATAGGCGGTGGCTACCTCTTGCCGGATCACTTCGTCGTCCATGGAGCGTCTCGCTCTCAGATCACCCGAGCCAGGAACGCCGCCGCCACGGCCACGGCCACGGCGATGGCGCCGAAGGCCATGCGCTTCTGGCCGGGGCGCCACGCCAGGTTCTCGATCACGAGCAGGCGGATGCCACCCAGCAGGTGCACGGCGAGAAGGCCGATCAGCACCGTCTCGGCGGCCTTGAACAGCGGCTGGTCGGTCCAGCGCAGGAAGCGGTCGAGCCGCGTCTCGCCGTGGAGGGCGAGCGCCAGGGCCAGGAAATGCAGCGGCAGGAACAACGCCAGCGCGAGTCCCGAAAGCCGGTGGATCATGGCAGCCCGCCAGAGCGGCTCGCGGCGATATCCGGTCGTGCGCATGGGGTCCCTCACAACACCACCGCATAGACGGCCCTGAGGCCGAGCCCGGCCAGCGCCAGCCCCACGGCCCACATGACGAGGTCGAGGCTGCGCCCGCGCAGGCCGCCCCACTCCCTCGCCACGCCGCGCACGCCGATGGCGCCATGCACTGCCGCCGCGATCACGAACGTCGCATAGTAGAGGCCCCAACCGAGGCTGCCTTTCGTGCGGCCGAGGATGTCGCCGGCCGACAGGCCTTTTCGCGTGGCATAGAAAATGATGGCGATGTGGCCGAGGATCAGCGGCACCATCAGCACGGCTGTCAGTCGCTGCAGAAGGTAGAGGCGGACGTTCATCGCTCGAGAGGCTTCCCGTCTGTGGCAGGCCGAGGCCGGGGCTTCGGCGACCGTTCGAGGCCATGCTACATGACAAACAGGGGGCGGCGCCAATCCCCGCGATCCCCCCGCCGGAATCCCCGCAGCCAGCAGGAGAGACGATGCAGAGCGAGTTGAACCGGGCGCTGGCCGACACGCTCTACCGCGCGGCCGTGGTGCCTGTGCTCACCATCGAGGCGGCCGAGGACGGGATCGAGATGGCGCGGGCCCTCGCTCGCGGCGGTCTCGACCTGATCGAGGTGACGCTGCGCACGCCGGCGGCGGTCGAGGCGATCCGCGTCATCCGCCGGGAGGTGCCGCAGGTGCGGGTCGGCGCCGGAACCGTGCTCACGCCCGAGCAAGCCCGCGAGGCGCTCGCTGCCGGTGCCCGCTTCATCGTGTCGCCCGGCATGACACCGCGCCTCGTCGAGGCGGCCGAAAGCTGGGAGGTGCCGTTCCTGCCGGGCGCCGCGACCGCGAGCGAGGCGATGGCACTCGCGGATCTCGGCTATGCGTGCCTCAAGTTCTTTCCCGCCGAGGCGCTGGGCGGTGCCGCCGCCTTGAAGGCGCTGGCGGCGCCGCTCGCCGGCATCACCTTCTGTCCGACCGGTGGCATCGGGCTCGACAACGTGCGCGACTATCTCGCGCTGCCGAACGTGGTCGCCGTGGGGGGCTCGTGGGTGGTGCCGAGACAAGCGGTCGCCGACGCCGACTGGCGCACGCTCACGGTGCTCGCCGAGCAGGCCGCGGCCCTGCGGCGCCGCGGCGACATGCGCTGAACACAGGCTCAGGCACCTGTTCTCGCGGCCGGCACTGGCTGCATGCCTCTGACCAGCCGGCCGGGCAACGCGCCGGTCGCCACGCCGCCGCGCCGGACGATCGTGCCGGACAGGATGGTCGCGTCGTAGCCTGTTACCTTCTGCACCAGTCGCCGGCCCCCCTTGGGGAGGTCGTGGCGCACCTCCGGCGGGTGCACCTTCAGGCGGTCGTAGTCGATGACGTTGATGTCGGCCTTGTAGCCGGGTGCGAGGATGCCGCGGTCTCGGAGCCCCACGGAGGCGGCCGTGCGGCGCGCCTGCGCGGCGACGACGAACGGCACGGAAAGCCGCTCGCCGCGCGTGC
>JBFWQN010000681.1:0-2596 GCA_050249405.1 Hyphomicrobiaceae bacterium
GGTTCACACCTCGCCTTCGATGTCCTCAGCCAGCCGCCGGCGATGGCCGAGCTCAGCCCCTGGGGCGACCTGCACACGCCGCACATCCAGGGCTATTTCGAGACCAGCGAGACGCGCTTCGCCCTCGAGCCGACCGCCGGCGGCGGCACCCGCCTCACCGCCACCGCCGCGCACGTGCTCCGGATCGAGCCCGTGCTCTATTGGGAGCCGATGGCGCGCTGGGCCGTCCATGCCAATGCGGCGCGGGTGCTCAGGCACATCAAGGCGAAGGCGGAGAGGGAGGGATGAGGAGATTGGCTTGCGGCTTTGCCGCGGATCCAATCTAAGCCAACGGCCGGCGGGGATCAGGCCTCGTGCGGGCCATCGTCTCGATCTCCCGACAGCGCTCCATGAGCGCAGCGAACGGCTCGGCGTCGTCCAGAAGGAGACCGTCTTCGACCATGCGCCGATAGTCCTCGGCGAGCAGCTCGCGCGCAGCGCCCTCAGGGACGAGGCGCAACCTGCCACGGACTGCCGCGGCATAGTCGATCGGCTGTCCTTCGGAATCCCTTTCCGCGAAGAACATGCGCTTGTGGCGCGCAACGGCCTCGGCGAGGTCCGCATCGGCCAGCGCCCGGGCGGCGTGGCCGGCGTCGCTGAGACGGGCGACGTCGTGCCAATGACGGGCGAAGCGGTCGGCGCCGCGGAACCGGCCTTGCAGGCAGAAGACGTGGATGGCCGTCGCCTTCTCCCAGAAGGTGCGCTCGATGCGCATGACCCGCGGATGCGCGCTTGGAAATTCGAGCCCGGCAAGATGAGCGGCCGCATCGCAGACGACGGGACGGACCTGCCACGGCTCCCCGGTCGAGCGCGCGCCGAACTCCAGCGTCACCGCCGGTCGCACGTAGCCCGTGCCCGACGCCAGCGGCTCATATTCGACCAGGATCGTCTCACCCTCGGCCCTTGCGGTCGCAGCCAGCGCCTGCGCTTGAAGGACGGATTCGATCACCGGCAGCGCATGCTGTGCCACCCATTGCGGAAGTCGGGCGCGAATCTCGCTCGACCATCGCCTCTCCTGGCTGCGCGTCACGGGAAGCGCGTCGGCATCGTCCCCGACCAGATCGGGCACGATGGCGCGGATGTCGTAAGTGAGATCCACGTCTTCGGAGAAGCGGCGGATCGCCTGATAGGCCTTCGACAGCGAGGTGCCGCCCTTGAAGACGAGGCGTGCGCCGAGCGCGGACCCGAAGAGCGTCGCAAGCGACCAGACGACCCAGGCGTCCTTTTCGAGCAGGTGCGGCGGCCGTCCGGATGCCGAGGCGGCGACCTCCAGCGCCTCGCGGCGGTCTCCGCGCGCGAGCGCGAGGAACGCCTCAGCCACCGGTCGCCAGTTCGCTGACGCGCTCCGCAAGCCAGGACGGAAGCTGCGCCCGCGCGGCAACGATCTCCTGCAGCGCCGATGGCGGCAGTCTGCGTTTGATCGCGCGCAGCGCCTCGCTCGCCCGCGCGGGGCCAGCCCAGGCGAGCGCGCGAATAGCCTCGCCGGCGGGCCGGTCGGCCAGGACGAGTTGCCAGCGCGGCGCATGCCGCAGTTCGATGGTCTGGGCACCGAGCGTCAGCGAGCGGCTGGGCCCGGACGTCAGATAGACGGTGCGCACCGGCACCTGGGGCGAGAGGCCTAGCGCGTTCGCTGCTGCCGCACCGCTCGATACGATGGACTCGCCACGCTGGCTCGCGATCGCCGCCACGACCTTTTCGGCAGCCGGGGCACGGATGCCGTGCCGCGACACGACGGGCAGCACATGGACGCCGCGACCGGCGCGCAGCAGCCGGCCCTGACGGACGAGCCGCGACAGAGCCTGATCCACCGCCGCCCGGCTTCCCAGGTGAAGCAGGCTCTTGGCACCGATCGGGGCGCCCTCGGGGAGAGTCTGGGCGTGCTCGATGATCCGTTCGGCCAGGGTCGGCATGCTGTCAGAAATATAGGATAGTTTCTGACAGAAGACAATCTCGCCGGAAGATTGAGCGCCGCCGATGTTGTCGAGTTAGCTGTTGGCTCGCGGTGCCCGTTCGCCGCCAAGCCACGGCATATGACACGCCGCCCCCCGCCCTTCGCCATGATCGCGCAACACCGGCGCCTCCACCCGGCACCGCTCCACCGCATGCGGGCAGCGCGGGTGGAAATGGCAGCCTTTCGGCGGATCGGCGGCCGACGGTATCTCCCCCTCGATCCGTGACAGCGCGAGGCGCATCGCGGGGTCGGGCACGGGCGAGCTTTCGCGCAACAGCTTCGTGTAGGGGTGCAGCGGCGCATCGAGCACATCCGCCGTCGGCCCGGTCTCGACGATGCGGCCGAGATACATGACGGCGACCCGGTCGCAGAAATGGCGCACGACGCCGAGGTCGTGGGAGACGAAGAGGAAGGAGAGGCCGCGGCGCGCGCGGAGGCCGTCGAGCAGCTTCAGGATCTGCGCCTGGACCGAGACGTCGAGGGCGGAGACCGGCTCGTCGGCGATCACCAGCTCGGGGTCGAGGACGAGGGCGCGGGCGATGCCGATGCGCTGGCGCTGGCCGCCGGAGAACTCGTGCGGATAGCGGTCGAGGGCGTCGCGCTGCA
>JBFWQN010000682.1:0-2562 GCA_050249405.1 Hyphomicrobiaceae bacterium
ACGGAGGGCTCGAGAGGCTGCGGCAAGCGCCGCATAGTCGATCGGGGAAGTCTCGAGATCGCGACGGGCGGCCCTTTGTGGCCGCCTTTTTTGTTGCTGCGCATGCTGTCACGAAAATGTGATAGAAAACTTTGCATGCAGTATTACATTACATGCGTTCATGCTTTATGTCTTCTCTCACTGGCACACACAATGGAGACGCGCCAATGACTACCTTGCTGACCAAGAAGGAAGTCGCCGGCCTGAATGGCATCGTGAAGAGCCAATTTCAGGACGGCGGAGACCCGATCGGAACGCACGTTTGGAGCTGGTCGGCAAACCCGTTCAGCTCCGCCCGCACCTTCTCAGGTGTCGTGGCCAGCCTCGTGAAGAAGGGGATGGCCAAGACCAGCGGCACAGGGGAAGACGCGACGGTCGCGATCACGGAGCAGGGCTTCAGCGCCCTCACTACCGCTCGCGGATGAAGGCCGAAACCGGGCTCTGCCCGGTCCACCCGTGAGGCGGGTGCTGACGAGGCCAGACGGCTTCACCCGGCTGCCACCGGGAAGACCACGGAGACGACGAATGACCTACTCGATCAAGCAATCACGGTTCGACGGCTACTTCTACATCACCTTCGAGACGGACACGACCCGGGGCGTCTCCCGCCCCTTCCCAACGAAGGAAGCCGCCCAACTCGTGGTGCTGGACCTGCCCAAGTGACCATCGGGGCCCCTCGCGCAATGCGGGGCGGCCCCTCGGGCAGTAGGGGAAGGGAAACCGTCTCCGCCGGCCCTCGGGCCCAATAAATCATCAACTTCTCGCCGCTGCCGCTGCCGCTGCCGCTATCTCGTTCTGCTGCTTGCTGCTCGCTGCTCGCTGCTACCTGGGTATCCACTCCCGCAAACTCCGCCCTGGCTCTCTCGGGGACCACGACACGACCGGGCTGCCACCCGGAACACAACCGCGAAGGAGACGACGATGCTGCGCGTTCGGATGAGCGACGACGACATGGCGATGCTGGTCGACGTCATCGAGGAAACAGAGGCCCTGGACCTCGACGACGTTGCGGAGGCCATCGTGCAAGCGATGGAGTTCGCCGGTCACGATCGGGAGGCGGCTCACGCCATAGCCCGCTACGGGATTGGCCAGCGACCCGTCTTGTTGGAGGCGCTCACGCTGCATTGAGACTGAAGTGCGCCGGCAGGGCTGCCACCCGGCCGGCGCGGTTCCACCGCGATCGATAGGAGACGACGACGATGAAGACCAATCCTACGATGGGAGCCCTTCGGTGGCTATCCCTGTTTGCCGGCATGATCGTCACGGGTGCGACCGTGGCAATCCTCGCCGGAGATGCGATCACGACCGGCCAGTGGGGCAGAGACCAGTGGCTCGGGCTCGTGATCCTGTTCTCCACCATCCTTTTCGGGCTTCTCGGGAAGGGCGCATGGAGGACGTCACGGCTCGCGTCCCTGGCCTTCTACGCCATGTTCGCCGTCGGCACGCTCTTGCTGGTCTACAGCTCGGTCGGCCGGCAGCACGGGACACGCGCCACGCTCGCCGCGGCCGTCACGGGCGCGAACGAGCACCGCGCCGACCTGATCGGCGAGCGGAAGCGGATCGACGGCCAGATCGCCGGGCTCAAGGCCGAGCTCGCGCGCTTCCGGAGTGTCCGCTCCACGCTCGAGATCAAGGGCGCTATGGATGCGATCGTTGGCAACGGGCCCGGCAAGGTGCCGGCGGCCGTCTGGCGGCGCACGAAGAGCTGTTCCGCGGGGGAGACCACGCGGGACGTGAGTGCTGCGGCGTGCCAGCCGATCTTCGATCTTCGGATCGAGAACGGCCGGGCGCTGGAGCGGGAAGCGATCGAGCGGAAGCTCGACGCGGCCGAGGGCGACCGCAAGGCCGTGCTCGCCAAGCTGGAGGACGCCGGGGCCGAGCAGGTGATGCCTGATCGCGCCAAGCCGTTCGCCGAGATCGTCGGCCTCTTCGGCTTTAGCGCCGATCGGGTTGAGCGCATCATGAGCAAGATCGACGCCTTGCTGGCGACGCTCTTCCTCGAAATCAGCGCTGTCGTGGCGCTGGAGTTCGCCTTCGGCGGCATCATCGCCGCTGCCGGCGCACGTGAGGCTCGCCCGGTCCAGGCCGAGCCGATCGCGGTGGCGCCTGTCGCCATCGTGGAAGACGACGAGCCGACGCCTCCTGGCGCTCGCCGCCCTCGCGGCAACGCTGACCCGGAGCTGGGCAACAAGATCGTCAGCCTCTTCGCTGACGGGCGTGCCCCGAACCAGTCGGAGATCGCGGCCAGCCTCGGCGTGCACCCGAGCACGGTGAGCCGGGAGCTGGTATTGCTCGAGAAGGCCGGGCGCATCCGGCGCATCTCGGATGGGCGCTCGAAGCGGATCGCTGTGGCCTGACAGCAACGCCAGGACGGCCGAGAATGATCGGGGCGGGGGTAGTACCCGCCCCTTTCGTTTGCCCGTCCTCGGCTTTCCTTGGGGATGCGGCGGCCATTTGCGGATTGTGCAAGTATCGAGCAAGTGATACAGCGCAAGACTTCCGCACCTCACTCACTGCCGCAGT
>JBFWQN010000683.1:0-2514 GCA_050249405.1 Hyphomicrobiaceae bacterium
TGGCGACGAGGCCCTTTCCCATGTCGAGGCCGACGATGTTGCGCACCACATAGTCGGCGTCGCGAGAGCCGGCGACGGGGATCGCCGCGTGCACGTTGGCGAGCCATGGACGCGGATCGGCGCCCTCGGCAATGCCGACATCCTCGAGCAGGATCTCGCTCGCAGGTCGGTTGTCGAGCGTGACCAGGATCTGACCGTAGCCGCGCGAGACCTCGTGCACGGGACCGACGGGCGAGCAGCCCAGCGTGAGGCCGCCGGCAAGCTGTTGCCGCCCGCCCAGCAGCACCCCCGAGACGCCACCCTCGAGCAGCGCGTCGCCTGCGAACTGCGGGAGGGCGCTGTTGGCCGACGAAAGGCCGCCGACCAGATAGAGGCCGCGGGCGCGGGCGAGGGCCGCTACGATCTCCGTGACGCCGCCGTTGCGCGGGTCACCGTGCACGATACCCAAGCCGGCTGCGACGCGGCCTGGGCCGAGCCGGGCAGCCGCCGCCGTGTCGTCGAGCGACGGCAGCAGCTCGAACGATCCCGCCGGGAGGCGGCAGGCGAGCACGACGGCGGCGGCCGTGCCCCAATGCTCCGTGCCGGTGGCGCAAATGCCGTGTCCGACCGTGCCTACCCACGCGCCGATGCCGGTCGCCTCACGCAGGCCGGCGACGAGGCGCGTGAAGTGTGGCGCCACCTCGCTCGTCGCGTAGACGAAGGCGACCGTGTGATCGTCGAGGCGGCCGAGCCCCGCAGCCAGGCGCTCTATCAGCCGGTCGACGGTGCCACCGGCGGCGTGAGCCGCAACGAAATCGGTCATGGGTGCGGCCTTTCCGGTGCGGTCGCGTCGACGCGGGATAGCGCCCAAGCGCTTTCGTGGACAGCCCTATTTGCCTTTGAACCTCGGTGCGCGCTTCTCCTTGAAGGCCGTGCGGCCCTCGACCCAGTCGGCGGAATTGTCGATCACGTCGGTCATGTAGCGCGCGATGCCGCCGATCTCGGTCGGTCCCTTCGGCAGCGTCTGGCCTGCCCACGTCTTCAGCGCGCGCGTCGGCAGTGGCGCGTTGGCGGCGATCTTGGCGGCCCAGGCCATCGCCTCCGGCATCAGCTGCTCGACGGGAACCACCTTGTTGGCGTAGCCGACCTCGTAGGCGCGCTTGGCGTCGATCTGCTCGCCGATGAGCAGCAGCTCCATCGCGATCTTGTGCGGGATGCGCGTGACGAGATTGGTGATGAGGCCGCCGGAGAAGCCGACCTTGACCTCCGGATAGGTGAAGATCGCATTCTCCGCGCAGATCATCAGGTCGCACATGGTGGTGAGCACCATGCCGCCGCCGACGCACCAGCCGGCGACCGCCGCGATGACCGGCTTGTCCACGGCAACACCCACGCTCGGCACGCCGTGATAGAGGCCGCGTGGAGGTTTCTGCAAATCGGCGCCCGCGCAGAAGGCCTTGGTGCCGGCGCCCGTCAGAATGGCGACGCGATCGTCGGATTTGCCGAACCGCTGCCAGGCCTCGCACAGCCCGTCCATCAGCGCGTTGTCCATCCGGTTCATCTTCTCCGGGCGGTTCAGCGTGATAACGGCGATGTCGTTCTTCGACTCGTAGGTGACGGCGGTCATGGGGCGAGGGCTCCGGCTTCGGCAGGTGGCATAGGGTGGTTGCCCGTGCGGGCACGCGCAAGACTTTCCATGCGCGGGGACGTTGACCGGGGTCAACCGGGCGGCAACTGCGCGATGGAGAATGGCTCCAATCGATACTGCTGGAGCCGGACATGACGGGCACGAGCCTCCACCGCGCGATGGGTACACTGGCTGCGATGGCAGCTACGGGACTGGCGCAGCCCGCCGCCGCGCGCGATCCGTCCGCGGGAGCCGCAGAGTACCAGCTCTCGTGCGCCGTCTGTCACGGCACGCGTGGCCGGGGCAACGGACCCATGGCCAAAGGGTTGTCGAAGGCGCCGACCGATCTCACCAAGCTCGAGGAGAGGAACGACTACCAGTTCCCATATCTGAAGGTGTTCCAGATCATCGACGGCCGAGCCGTGGTTCCGGATCACGGCACCCGCGAGATGCCGGTGTGGGGGCGGCGCTACCTCGAGGATGTCGGCGACAGCCGCGGCCCCTACGGCAGCGAGGCCGCGGTGCGCGCCAGGATCGAGGAGCTGGTGCGCTACGTGCAGAGCCTGCAGGAGCGTTGAGCTGGAATGAGCAAGGCATGGATGAGGTCCGAGCACGCCGCGTCGCGGACCCTTTCGCGAGCCAATCCGGTCAACGATGCTGGCGCTTGTTTCTCGTCATCCCCGCGAAGGCGGGGACCCACGACGGGGAGGTGTGGCAGCGGGAGAGGTGGCCATTGCCACTGCGGAACGCTCCCCTCCGCGGCGCTCGTGGGTGCCCGCCTGCGCGGGCATGACGGTGAGGGGTGAGAAGCTGCCAACCGCCTCTGTGCGAGCATAACGGAGTTGGGTGAGAAGCTACCAACCGCTTCACGCACTATCCATGACGGTGATTTTCCTCTCGCCCGCGAC
>JBFWQN010000684.1:0-2526 GCA_050249405.1 Hyphomicrobiaceae bacterium
GAACTACACCGGCTACTGCAGCCCTCAGGTCGAGAAGCTGCTCGACGAGCAGTCGCAGGAAACCGACATCGAGAAGCGCAAAAAGATCGTCTGGGAGATCGAGCGCATCCTGACGGAGGAGGTTGCGCGCCCGATCATCTATCATCACCGGTCGGGGACGTGCTGGCAGCCGCATCTGAAGGGCTTCAAGCTCGGCCACAATAGCATCTACAACAACTGGCGCTTCGACCAGGTCTGGCTCGAGAAGTAGGCGCCGCGCGGGACGGGCCTGTCGCCCGTCTCGCCCCCGTATGGCGGGTGACAGCTCAGCCGCTGGCGTCCCCGCCGCCACCTTCGAGCCCGCGCACGATCAGCCGGTTGAGCCGCTCGGCGAATCTCGCAGTGTCGGTCGGCAGCTCGCCGTCGAGAATGCGGGCTTGATCGAGCAGCAGGCGCGCGAGGTCCGCCACCTCCTCGGTGCGCCCGGCCTCAGCGCTTTTCCCGGCCGCCTTCACCAGCGCGTGCGCGGCGTTGACCTCGAGCACGGGCTTCAGGCCCAGGCCCTGCTCGCGCTGTTTGAGCAGCCGCTCGAGGGCGAGGTCCGGCCCGGCACCCGGCGCGACGAGACATGCGGCCGAGGCGACGAGCCGCTTCGAGGCTCGCACGTCGCTGACCGCATCCCCGAGCGCCGATTTGAGCGCCGCCAGCACCGCCGCCGCGTCACCGGTATCGGCCTCTGGCGCCTTGCCCTCGAGATAGGGAATGGCCGACAGGTCCGCCTCGCCCTGCGTGAGGGACTTGAGCGGCTTGTCGCCGAATTTCATGCCCCGCGTGGTCCAGAAGCTGTCGACGTGATCGTCGAGCAGCAGCACCTCGACGCCCCGCGCCACCGCCGCTTCGAGCTGTGGGCTGGATTTCAGCCGCTCCAGGTTGTCGCCGGCGAGATAGTAGATATCCGTTTGCCCCGGCCGCATGGCGCTCACGTACTCGTCGAGAGAGCGCCAGCCCGGACCTGCCGTCGAGTGGAAGCGGGCGAGCTTGAGCAACTGGTCTCGCCGCTCGAAGTCCTCGTAGAGTCCCTCCTTCAGCACCGACCCGAACGCCTCCCAGACCTTCGCGAAGCGCTCGCTTTCCTTGCCCGCGAGCGTTTCCAGCTCGGAGATCACCCGCGTCGTCAGTGCCTTGCGGATTTGTGCGACCTGCGGATTGTTCTGCAGCATCTCGCGGCTGATGTTCAGTGGCACGTCCTCGCTGTCGACCACGCCGCGCATGAAGCGCAGATAGCTCGGCAGCAGCTCGGCCTCGTCCGTGATGAACACGCGCCGCACATAGAGCTTCACCCGGCCCTTCCGCTCGACGTCGAAAAGGTCGAACGGCCGCTCCCCGGGCACGAACAGCAGCACGGCATAGGATTGCCGTCCCTCGGCCTTGTAATGGATTGTCAGAGCCGGCTCGCCCATCTGGTGGGCTATCCCGCGGTAGGCCTCCGCATAGCTCTCCGGTGTCACTTCCGACTTCGAGCGCTGCCAGAGTGCGCTCGCCGCATTGAGCTGGCGCCGCTTGCCTTCGTCCTCGACCAGCTCGACCGGGAACAGGATGTGGTCGGAGTAGGTCTTGACGATCCGCTCGATCTCGTAGGGCTCGAGGTAGCTGTCCGCATCGGCCTTGAGCACGAGTGAGACGCACGTGCCGCGGGGCAGCTGATGCGCTTCGCCCTCCGTTGCCGGCCGGACGGTAAAGCCGTTCGCGCCGTCCGAGGACCACACATGGGCCATCGGCTCCCCGGCGCGCCGGCTCGTCACCTCGATCCGCTCCGCGACCATGAATGCCGAGTAGAAACCGACGCCGAACTGCCCGATGAGGCCGCTGGACCCCTGCGGCTCGGCCGCGAGCCGATCCAGGAATGCCTTGGTGCCCGAGCGCGCGATCGTCCCGAGGTTGTCGACGAGCTCGGCCTCGCTCATGCCGATGCCGTTGTCCGAAACCGTGAGCCGGCGCCCCGCCTTGTCGATCGCGATCGTGATGGCGAGCCTGGAATCCTCGCCCATCAGGTCCGGCGCCGCGATCGCCTCGTAGCGAAGCTTGTCGCAGGCATCGGAGGCGTTGGAGATGAGCTCGCGCAGGAAGATGTCCTTCTCGGTGTAGACCGAGTGGACCATCAGGTGCAGGAGGCGGGAGACTTCGGCTTGGAATGCGTGCTGGCCGTGCGCGGCGGGCGCGTCTGTGGACATGAGAGGCGGCTCCGTTTTGAAATCCGGGCCGAGACTTAGTGCCGGGCGGTGCATTGCTTCAAGAGGCAAGCCCAGAACGCCGCACGGCCGGCGACGAGGCCGGCCGTGTGGACGATGACCTGGATGTGTGCCGTTGCCTCTGGGTCCGGCCCTCCCGGTTAGCTCCAGGGGGCTGGGGGGCTGAGAGTTCCAGAGCCTGCCCAAGAAGGCCGGACCCAGAGGCAACGATGCTAATATGGCGGTCGTTTGCGGCAGGGCAAGGACCGGATCGTGTCAAAACGCGGGTCATGCAAGTTTGCCGATGGATGAGCGGCCA
>JBFWQN010000685.1:0-2518 GCA_050249405.1 Hyphomicrobiaceae bacterium
GAGGGCGGCCGGGAGAGCGAGGGGCGGGAGCTGGTGGCTGGCTCAACACATCGATTCTGGTTGGCGAAACGCAACGTCTCGTAACATGAATCGCTAGCCCCGTCGCGCGCCGTCGTCGCGGAGCCAATCGAGGCGCCTTGGCGCGCGCCACCTGCCGCCCGAGGCCGGCACTTCGCATGATGTCGCGCTCCGTGCTTGTCTCCAGTCAGACCTTGGTGTCACCTCGTGCCGATCCAATCGGCAAATGTGAGGGCGGCCATGAGCGGCAGGTTCGATGGAAAGAGCGTGATCGTCACCGGCGCGGCGTCAGGCATCGGCCTCGCCATCGTGCGGCAGCTGACCCGCGAGGGCGCCCGGGTCGCGGGCAGCGACATCAACAGCACGCTTCTGCAGAAGGTTGCGGACGAGATCGGCCCCCGCTTCTCGCCGCTCACCGGCGATGTGACCCGGGAGGCCGACGCCGAGGCGCTGGTGGCGCTCGCCGTCGAGCAGACGGGCAGGGTCGACGCCGCATTCAATGTCGCAGGCGGAAACAAGGCCGGCTACCTCGTCGATCTCGCCGAAACCGACTGGGATTTCGTCATCGACCTCTGCCTGAAGGGCGTCTTCCTCGGCATGAAGCATCAGGCCCGCCAGATGATGCGGCAAGGCGGCGGTGCGATCGTCAACATCGCGTCGCTCAATGCACACGTGCCGATGCATGCCGGCGCGGCCTACGCAACGGCAAAGGCCGGCGTCGAGATGCTGACACGCAACGGCGCGCTCGAGTGGGCCGACCGCGGCATCAGGGTCAACGCCGTGCTGCCGGGCCTAGTCGAGACCCCACTGACGCGGCCACATTTCCAGGATCCTGCCCGCCTCGAGGCGTTCAAAGGCCGCATTCCGATGGGGCGCCCGGCGCAGCCGGAAGAGATCGCAGCACCCGCCTTGTTCCTGGCCAGCAGCGAGGCCAGCTACGTATCGGGGGCCAGCCTCGTCGTCGACGGTGCCTGGGCGACGAGCGGCTATCCCGACATGCGCCCGTTCCGCGGACCCCAGCAATGGAACGGCTGAGGCAGCTCGCGTCTTTGTGCAGAGCGGTGAGATCATCTGTTGCGCTGCCATGAGTTGGCCATCACGATGAGCTGCTTTCCGACCGGGAAGGGACCGGGGCTGGAGGTCGCACCTCTATGTGCATTTGGAAGCACGTCGCGCTCTTGGCGCTTTGTCTCGCAGTCCTGACGCTCCCGCACGATGGGCGGGCGCAGAGCGCACCGCCCGAGGCGCTGCGGCCGGTCCCAGGAGAGAATTCCGCGAGCCGCCCCGAGGTGGACGTGCTTCTCGTTCTCGCGGTCGACATCTCGCGCAGCGTCGACGAGCGCAAGTTCCGCCTGCAACGAGACGGGTATGCCGAGGCACTCGGCAACCCGCGGGTCGTCGCTGCAATACGATCAGGGCTGCTCGGACGCATCGCACTTTCGTTCATCGAATGGTCGGGTGTTTCCGAGCAGGCTATCGTGGCCGATTGGACCGCGATCGGGAGCGCCGAGGAGGCGCAAGCCTTCGCCGGGCGGGTCAGGGCATCGCCACGGGCCTTCATGGGCCGAACGGCGATCGGCTCGGCGATCGAGTTCGCGACGCTGCAATTCCCGCGGAGCCCCTGGCGCGCCGAGCGCCACCTCATCGACATCTCGGGCGACGGCACCAACAACAGCGGAATGGATCTGGCCGAGGCGCGCGACATGGCGCTCGCGCAACGCATCACGATCAACGGCCTCGCCATCCTGAGCGAGGTGCCGCTCGCCTTCAATCCGCTGCACACGCACCCGCCGGGCGGCCTGCTGCACTACTACCAGACAACCGTGATCGGGGGCCCCAACGCCTTCGCGATCTCCGCCGAGAGCCACGATGCGTTCGGAGCCGCGATCCTCGCCAAGCTCATCAAGGAAATCGCGCTGGCGGACTGACCGGCGGTAGCGCATGAGCGCGCGATCGAACTCGACAACGCGCTGCCCGTGGCTCCATGCTGGCAGCAGCGAACAACCGAGCGACGAGGAGCCCAGCCCATGTCCGACCTTCCGAAGCACGTCCATGTCCACGAGGAAGGCCCGCGCGAGGGATTCCAGATCGAGCCGGGTCCGATCTCGACCGCGGACAAGATAAGGCTGATCGAGGCGCTGGCCGAAACCGGCCTCCACCATATCCAGGTCTGCTCGTTCGTGTCGCCGCGGGTCGTGCCGCAATGGGCGGACGCCGAGCAGACGGTCGCGGGCTTCAAGGCCAAGCCCGGCATTGATTACACCGCGCTCTGGTTCAATGCGTCGGGCCTCGACCGGGCACTCGCCTTCAAGGACAAGCTGAAGCTCTCGGGCTCGATCTCGCTCGTTGCGACCGAAGGCTTCTGCAAGAAGAATCTGAACCGCACGCTCGCCGAGAACTACGAGGCCATGCGCAAGCAGACGGCACTGCACACGGAGCGGGGCGTGCCGGTGAAACGCATCGGCGTGATGGCGGCGTTCGGCTGCAACTACTCGGGCGA
>JBFWQN010000686.1:0-2502 GCA_050249405.1 Hyphomicrobiaceae bacterium
CTATCCGTCCGCGCGAGGGCGCGGCGAATTCGTGGCCCGTCCAGGGCCAGCCAACTCTCGAGTAGCCCGTCCAGCTCGACGCTCAGAAGGCGCTGCATTCGTGTCGTCAATAGGGCACGGATCATTTTCCGGCCATTTTCCGGACCCGTCGCAATCGGGCACCACGGACGGCGACACCGCCGCCCGCGACGGAGTTCGTGCTTGGCCCGCCCGCTCGCAATTCGCACAATGGCCGGACCCTCCGGTGATTCGCGTTTGCGGCAGGCTGCCACTCCGGTGGACTGCCCCAGGTCGTCCTGGACCTTCGAGGCTGGTCCCCAACGTGTCCGAGGAGTGGCACTGCATGACTGAGCTAGGGCCGCAAGGCATTCCGCCCCAAGCATTCGCCGCCGGCGCCGAGCGGCTGGCCGGGACCGTGCTCGTGCGCATCGCCACGGAGCCGGCGGACGAGGCACACGTGGCGCGCGACCTGGCCCCGATGCTGGCCGAGAGCCGCGGGGCAGATCTGTGGCGCATCGAGCTCGGGCGCCTCGTGGCGGCCCTGTTCGCTGGCGGCCTGATCGAGCGGCAGGGCGAGCAGTTGCGGCCGACGGCGCAAGGGACTGCTGCCGCAGCCGAGTTCCTCGGGATCAAGAAGGGGCTGCCCTCCCGTTGGGCGGCGGCGCGCGATAGCCACCTCATGGCGCGGGCGCTCGGGATCACCAGTCCGTCGGCAGCCAAGCTCAAGCTGCTGCGCAAGCAAGAGGGGCTGAGGGCGCTCATCGTCAAGCAGCACTGGGGCCTCACGATCAAGGGTGTGCCGACGCCGTCGCGGTTGCGCTCGGCGCTGGCCGTGAGGGCGCTCGAGCGGGCGTTCGGCGATCAAATTCGCGACGGCCTGGGTGCCAAGGCGGCGCTCCCCGCCAAGGCCGGCCGGTTGCTGGCCTCGCGCCTGTCGACGTCGGGCCGGGAGCTCGGCACGGATGCGCGGCTCGTCGCGACGCTGGCAGCCGAGGCTGTCGGCGCCCGCAAGAAGGACATGGCGAGCCTGCAAATCGCGCTTCTCCGGCGCTATCTGGGCCGGGCGACGGACGGCGAGGCAAAGCCGTCGCGGCGCCGGCGTCTCGGTCGGACAAGATTGGAACGGCACGGACAAGCTGCCAGCCCGGTGCCGGGCACGGGAGAGGCTGCTGCTGCGGTTGCCAGTCGCGTCGCCGCTGCGCCGCAGGCTGCCGCTGCCGAGCCCATCGCTGCTAGCGAGCAGGGTCCCGTCGCCGTCGTGTCCGAGCCGGTGGCGCATGCCCGGCCCGATCCGCATTCGTTCGCTGCTGCCGTGCTCGCTGCCGCAAGCGCGACCGCGGAAGGATGGGCAGGCAACCGCAAGGCCTACATCTCCAAGGTCTGGGCCGGCGTGCGGGAACGCCACTCGGGCTGGGCCCTGACCGAGATCGAGTTCAAGTGCATGCTGACCGAGGCGCACCGGACCGGGCTGATCCAGCTCGCCAATGCGGATCTCAAGGACAAGCGTGCGCTGCGCGAGCTGCAGGATTCCGCGGTCGTGTGGAAAAACACGGTCTGGCACTACGTCCGGGCCGCCGACTGATCGCACATTACGCAGGCGAGGAAACAGAGCCGATGCAATCCGATGCCGACAAGGCGCTGCCGGTCGAGGGTCTCGCCGCCGCCTTCGAGCATTCGATCACCTGGGAGGACGACGTCTGGCGGGCCGATCCCGTCGATGTCGAGCTCGTGCACCAGAAGGCCCGCGCCAGGTTCGCGGACACGCTGAAATCAGTGGTCTCCGGCCGAGGGGCCGGCGGCCAGTCGCGCATCCTGCTGTTCCATGGCCAGTCGGGCGCCGGCAAGACGCACCTCATCCGGGCGCTGCGCACGGCGACCCATCGCGACGGCACGGCCTACTTCGGCTATGCGCAAATGACGCCGGACGTCGCCAACTATGCCGACTACTACCTGCGCCGGCTCGTCAACTCGCTGGAGAAGCCCTACGACCCCGACCGCGGCGGCGAAAGCGGGCTCGCGCGGCTCACCAACCGGATGGTCGAGGATGCCGGCGTGCTGCCGCCAGAGGAGCTCGAGGTGCTGCGCGAGGCGCAGCTCGAGCCCGAGGCTCTCGCGCGACTCGTGATGCGTCTCGCCGACGACATCGTGTCGAGCCGGAAGTTCGCGGACCAGGAGCTCGACATCAATATCGTCCGGGCGCTGCTCTATCTGCAGCGGGGCGATCCGCGCATCGACCAGCGCGTGCGGCAGTATCTGAACGGCCGGCCGCTGGCCGACCTTGCCCGTGAGGCCGTGGCCGCGCTCGACCCGACGACTGGCGACGGGCGTGCCTTCGACATCATCGAGAGCCTGGGCCGGCTCGCCTGGACCGTGGACAGGGCCGCGCTGGTCTTCTGCATCGACCAAGTGGAGGATCTGCGCTTTTTCGAGGACGCCGAGGAGCGGTTCCAGAAGGCCGTGCGCGATCTCATCCAGATCGCCAATCGCGTGCCGACATCGATC
>JBFWQN010000687.1:0-2500 GCA_050249405.1 Hyphomicrobiaceae bacterium
GCGTGTGGCTCTCGGTCGGGCGCACCGACATGCGGCGCGGCATGAACGGGCTGGCGCTGCAGGTGCAGGAGACGCTCGGCCGCGATCCCTTCGCCGGCGATCTTTTCGTGTTCCGAGGTGCCAGAGGGAGTCGCGTGACATAGTGCATCCCTTTTCTCAAAGACCGGGCAGCCGCGGCGTCGTAAGTGACTGTAGAATCTGGTAGTTCTTCGGTCGTCGCGCCATGATTGCCTGCACGCCTGTCTTGAGCGCCTCGGTTTCGAGCGCGGCGACCGGCACCTTCCAAGGCGCCGACGGCATGAGCTGGGTTGCTGGCAGCACACCCTGTCGAATCAAAAGGTGGACCGATCCGACGCAGATCTTCAGCCGGTGAGCGGTCTCGTCGACGCTGATGGTCTTCTCTTTCTGCGCGGCCGGATCGTATGCTGGGATGCCGAGACGCTCGCGCAACTCGCGCACGCGCACCGTAGTCCAAGTCGCGCCGTCCGGCGCTCGGCAACGCATGCGGTTCATCGTGACGGCCACTTCTCGATCGGGCCACTGGCCGCCGAGCTTGCGCATGACATCGACGGCATTCGGCTTGCGGTCGGCCGGATAGCGCCCGGTCTTCACGCGCGCGACGCGAACCTCGGTGTGCCAGCCGCCGATCCAGTGGATCGTGACGACGGCCTCGTTCGACGCGTTGTCGAGGTCGATCACGACCTCCTCGATCACGATGCGCGTCAATCGCTGCCGCGTGCGAGCATCCGTGTTCGGCGCATTCCATGCTGCGGGTAGATCATGGGCCAGGTTCATCAGTGCGTCGCGATCAATCTTGGGGCGGGCGGCATCGTCCGCCTCTGTCTTCTGCAGGCGCTGCTCGAGTAGCGAGACGCGCTCCAGCGCAGCATTCCATCGCGCCTCCAGCTCGCGCACGACATGGCGCTTCGCAGGATCGACAAGCTCGTAGCGACGTGACGCCAACGTCGCCTCGTAGCGCGCCTCTTCGATCTCGCGCCCGATCGCCTGCCTGATCTGGGCATTGGCACGGGCGGACTGCTCGGCGGCCAGGACCGCTGCATCCACGGCGCGATCCGACACGGCCTCAAGCACATTGATGGCGACGGCCTGATCGACACGCTTGCCGCCGATGCCGATGCACAGACCGGAGCCGACATGACCATCGTCGCCGCGGCATTGATAGCGATGCGCGTGCCCGGAGCGCGCGCCGTAGAAGACACGCATCATGCGGCCGCATCGCCCGCACCGCGTCAGGCCGGTCAGTAGCGCACGGCCGCCGCGAGCCGACTTGCGCGCCGCGCGCTTCTGCATGTGCGCATTCTCGACAATCATGCGCTGGTTCTCCTCGAACTCTGCCCAGCTGATGTAGCCGGCGTGATTGTCCTTCAGCAGCACCAGCCACTCCGACATTGGCCGGCTGTGACCGTTGGTCTTGCGGGCGCGACCCTCCTTGACAGTCGTGCGCTGGCCATGGCGGCCGAACGCGTAGGCTCCGGCATAAATAGGATTCTGGAGAACCTGCAACACTGTGTGGTACGCCGCAGGCTTCCACGCGATCCTGCATGCGGCCAAGTTGTGCTCGACGATTGGCATCGCCAGCTCTTCCTGCCTTGCCCACAGGAAGACCTGCCGTGCGCTGCCCAACTCGCGGAACTTGGTAAGCACGAGACGGATGACGCCGCAGACACGCTCATCCGGGTCGATATCGATGCGTCCGGCATCGCTCCAGCAGAAGCCGGGCGGCAATGTGAAGCGCAACTCGCCCCGCTTGGCTTTCGAGTCGCGGGCCGCAAGACCGCGCTGGCGCAGCAGACTCAGCTCGTACTCGGACATCGTGCCTTTGAGGCCGAGCAGCAGCCGATCATTGACGAACCGCGGATCGTAGACGCCGTCGCCATCGATCACGAGCGCGCCGACCAGTGCAACGAGATCGATCAGGTGATGCCAGTCGCGTCCGTTGCGTGCGAGCCGCGACGCCTCGATGCAGTAGACCGCGCCAACCGAGCCGGCGCAAACGAGGGCCACGAGCTTCTGGAAGCCGGGGCGATCCATCAGGCCGGAGCCCGAGCGACCGAGATCGTCGTCGATGGTGTGTACGGATGCGAAGCCGGCGGCACGTGCCTGCTCGACCAGCGCATATTGACGACGTTGGCTCTCGGTGTGCTCGGCGACCTGCGTCATTGTTGACTGTCGCACATAGACGACGGCACCGCGCGCGAGATGATCAGGCGTGATCTTCGGGTTCATCGGTCCCTCCCTGGGCGTGCGTTGCGCTTGGCCGTGCCTCCGCCTGTTCGCCGAGTGCCCCCAGCAGCAGATCGGCGATGGCCTGCAGCAACGCTGTCGGGTCCCCTGAGATCGGCAGCGCTGCCGTCTCGCGCTTGAACTCGAGCGCCAGCTGCGCCGGTTGTGGGCTTGTTCGTCGTGACATAGCGAGCCTCCTCGTTCGACGAGGAGGTCAACGGGCGCTGCCGTGTGCGATTCTGCAGTAGCGCCGCGA